>NZ_JAZHUW010000011.1:0-62155 GCF_036453465.1 Lactimicrobium sp. | reverse complement strand
AAAGTCTATAGAAATCTGCTTTTTCGGTTGATGTCTATACTTTCGTTAACGGATGGCCCGTTTCAGTCAGGTATTGTGCCAAAAGTACTACTTTTCGACACCCATCACCTGGAATCTTGTCGACATTTCAGGTATGTTTTTCTTAATATTTAGCTTAATATACGATGTTATTGGACTATATATAAAGAGGCCTGTTATGCCGATTCCTCGTGAAATTCTGGATGTTACGCATCCTAAGAACACAGTTGTCATTGCTTACGGGAGAGAAAAAAGTTATACGCTTTCCGCCAGCATATCGGCAGCAGAAACGCAGCAGACCGCCGGGTACCAAAAACAAGCCAAAGGCAGATCCACCAGAGCCATTAACATGATATTAGATCACTGAAGAAACCATCCAGCTGAGAGACTATGTCATTATCGATATAGTCTTATTGGCTGGAAAACTACTAATTAAACTTTTTGCGATTAAATAAATGAAACAGTTCCCTATGAAGGTCAATTTTATTTATTTACAAAAAGTTATGTAAATTTACAAGAATGCTTTGAGTAATTGAAAACGTGGTATAATATTCTGCGTAGGTAAGGAGATAGAGTTAGATGGCTACAGGAAAAGTAAAGTGGTTCAACGCTGAAAAGGGCTATGGTTTCATTACAGGTGATGACGGAAAGGATATTTTCGTTCATTACTCTGCCATTCAGGGTGAAGGCTTCAAGACTCTTGACGAAGGTCAGGCTGTAAGCTTCGATGTCAAGGATACTGACAGAGGCCCGCAGGCTGAAAACGTTGTCAAGCTCTAATAGAAGTGACCATGGGCAGGAGAAATCCTGCTTTTTTTGTGCGTGCATGAAAAAAGCCTGCATGTGCAGGCTGTTATTTCAGAATTGTTTGATGCCTTCAACAAAGCAGGAAGCAACACTGTAATCATCATTGAGAATGGTAAGGGACGCATCATAGCCGACTTTGATATAGCCAAGATGGTCGTCCATATGCAGCAGTGCTGCCGGGTTGCATGTACAGCTGTTGAGAGCTTTGTCGAATGGTACGAGTGCTCTTTCTACCAGGTTGCGCAGGCCTTCATTGGTTTTCATGGTTGATCCGGCCAGGTTGCCTTCTTTGATCAGGTGGGCGGATCCATCTGGATAGATGACGATTCCCTGGCCGCCGAATTCAAACTTTGTGCCGACTGGGTATCCCTTGCACATCAATGCATCAGAAATCATGATTGCCTTTGTGCTGTCTTTTTCACGGAAGAAGATGTTCAGTGCTTCCGGTGTGGAGTGGTTGCAGTCACAGATGACTTCACTGTACAGGTCATGCAGTCTCAGAGCTGCACCAACCATACCATTCTGTCTGTGGTTGAATGGGGACATTGCGTTGTAGGTATGGGTGATAGAGGAGGCACCATTGGCCACTGCCATCATCGCCTGCTCATATGTAGCAGATGTATGTCCCATGGACACAACCGTACCATGCGTGCTGGCATACCGTGTTAAGGCGAAGTCCTTGTCGTGTTCCGGGGCAAGGGTAATCACTTTGATCAGATTGTGGGCTGCCTTCTGATATTCCTTGAACTCTTCCACAGAAGGGGGAACAATAGCCGCTGCTGGCTGTGCACCTTTCTTTGCCATATCGAGATATGGTCCCTCAAAGTGAATACCTAGAATCCTGGCTCCTTCATATCTGTTTTCATCATGTACCTTTGCCACATTTTCTACAGCCTTTGTCAGCACAGGCTTCATCTCAGTAATGGTTGTGGCAAGAAAACCGGTTACGCCTTCATGCACAATGTTCTTTGTCCATTTCTTCAGGCCTTCTTCATTGGCATAGTTGGTATCAAAGCCATAAGCACCATGACAGTGAATGTCAATGAATCCTGGCACGATGCGGAGATTACCATAATCAATGTCTGCCTGTGTCTCATAGGGCAGCACACTGACGATCGATTTTCCTGAGATTTCAATGACACCCGGCATGAAATCACCGGCAATCCAGATACGCGTACTCTTGATTTTCATTACAAACACCTCCTGTTTCCACTGTAGCACTTTTGCGGTTTTCTGTTTGTTCATAAGCTGGCATATTGTTTCGATTTGGCCCCGGCATATACTTCCTGATATAATAAAAAAGACGAACAGCTTTGGGCTGCTCAGGCTGCTGTGTTCATTGACAGCAGAAGTTGTAAAGGAGAAAAAATTATGCAGATTGGAATGGCATTGGCTCTCTTTGTACTTGCCGTCGATGGTGTTGTTGGTACAAAGATCCTGCATATGCCGCTGGTCGTATGTACGTTGATCGGTGCCCTGCTACACAATGTACAGACAGGGGTTACGATTGGTGCTGCCTGTCAGCTGTTTTACAGCACCGCACAGCGTGATGACACTGGTGCAGGCATCTATTGTGCCATCGCTGTGATTGCCGCTGTGCGCGGAGGCGTGCAGGCAGGTGATCTCAGTGCCGGGATTCTGGCATTTGGTTTTGCCTGTGCCATGGACGGCTTGTGCCGGCTGATTGGCACACTGTTTCTGCCAGCTGCCAGAAAAGCAGCAGAAAAGGGAAAAGCAAGCACCATTGCTGTGTTTGGACCAATGTTGATCCGCGGCGTGCTTGCAGTAATTGCCGGTTATTATGCGTATGGTCTTGGGGCAGATGCCGTCAATGTGATTGATGGCTGGATGAATGATCTGCCATGGCTGTTCCATGGAATTGCCACAGCTGCTGCCATGCTGCAGTTCCTTGGTATTGCGGTTGTCATGCGCAATCTTTACTATCAGGAATATCCAGCTGCACTGCTTTCCGGCTTTGCCGTTGCTGCACTGGCATCCAAATCTGGTTCCTATGGACAGTTTGCCTGTGGTCTGCTGGCTCTTGGCATTGGTGCCTTTGTGCTTTGGCATTTTACCCAGCAGAATAAGGAAACTGCTGCTCCGGTAAAGAACAGTACTGTAGAAAAGAAAGGAAAGGCTGAAAAATGGTGGTAGGAACAACGCCGTATACGGATACAAAGGAAGCATTTCCGCTGGATAAGAAAACACTGCGGAAAATTGCGTTCCGTTCATTCTTTACCCACGCCGGTGAAAATGCAGAAACGGCTGCTTCCACAGGCTGGACATGGGCAATGGAACCAGGCCTGAAAAAGATTCATTCCAATCCGCAGGATCTTGCCATATCGCTTGGCCACAATCTGGAATTCAATGATCCATCCTATCTCTTTTCGTCTTATGTGATGGGCGTGGTTCTCTCACTGGAAGCACAGAAGGCAGATCCATCTGTGATCCGCTCTTTGCGCACGACGCTGGCACTTGCCGCAAGCGGACTGGAGCGTGCTCTTGTCTATGGACTCTGGCTGCCCATTATGCTTGGTGCTGTTTACAGTATGGTCAGCAGCGGCAATGCCTGGGGTGTTGTTATTGTGGCGGCTGTTTCCTTCCTCCTGCATGTGATTCTGCGCTTTGTATTGATCAACGTCGGTTACAAAGGCGGCACTGCATCCGCAGAGAAACTGATTGCTAAAAAGGATTCATGGAGTAAGGCAGCCCGCATCTCCGGTCTGTTTATGACAGGTGCCATCATTGGCTTTGGCTCATTGCTCACCGGCCAGATTGGTGTACATGGCTTGCGTGCTTCCAATGCATTCCTGCAGCCGATGGTTCTTGCCAGCCAGGTCGTACCAGGCCTGATTGGTCTGTGTGCAGCTCTGGTGACATACTGGCTGCTAACCAGGAAAAACTGGTCCATGTGGAAATGTGCCATCCTTCTGATCGCAGTAGGATTTGTCATTGGCATGCTTTGAGATGTACAGGAAGTGCATCTCTTTTTTTTCGGCAGGAAGGACGTATGATTGTAGTTATGACAAAAGAATTAAAGCAGATCCATGTGGCGGCTGCTGTGATTTGCAAAGATGACAAGATCTTTGCAACGCAGCGCGGCTATGGGGAATTCAAAGACGGCTGGGAGTTTCCTGGCGGGAAGATTGAAGCAGGGGAGAGTGCCCGACAGGCACTTGTGCGGGAAATCAAGGAAGAACTGAATACTGACATTATCGTTGGAAATTTTATCGGCAGTGTGGAATATAACTATCCACAGTTTCATCTTTCCATGCAGGTGTTTTCTGTCAGTGTAAAGCATGGATCTCTTGAACTGCTGGAACATGAAGCAGCACGATGGCTGTCCCCAGGCGAGCTGGACAGTGTTGCCTGGCTGCCTGCGGATCAATATATTGTGGATCATTATCTGCGCAGGGAAATGAAAGTAAACAAAGACAAATGAATGTGTATTGCTTTGTGCAGATACCAATTTCATCATATTTTTCAGGGAATCTGCCATATTGGATGCCTATATACAGGTGGAGGTATCGTTATGGCAATGATCAAAGATCTTCCTGCGGCTGAGAAACCACGGGAGAAAGGCCTGCAGTTTGGCATGCGTGCTTTGAGCACACCTGAGCTGCTGGCTATCTTAATTCGTACCGGCACCAAAGGCAGAAGTGCTGTTGATACAGCCGGTGATCTTTTGAAAAAAGCAGGCAGTGTTGCCGGTGTTTCCGCAATGAGTGTTCCTGAGCTGACAAAGATTTCCGGCATTGGCAAAGTCAAGGCACTGGAAATCGTAGCTGCCATGGAACTCTCACGCAGGGTGGCTCTGGAGCGTGTTTCCCAGGGCAGTATCCTGGATACACCGGAGCGGCTGTTTCACTGGCTGCAGAAAGAGATCGGCTCTTCCATGCAGGAAAACTTTCTGGTTGTCTACCTGGACGCCAGCCTGCATCTGATCAGTTACCGGGTATTGTTTACAGGCTCTTTGAATGATGCCCGTGTATACCCACGGGAAGTGTTCAAGGAAGCACTGCTGGCGAACAGCTCTGCATTCATGATGGTGCACAACCATCCCAGCGGCTCTCTTGTTCCAAGCGGTGCAGATCTGTCCTTGACCAAGCTGATGTGTGAAACCGGCAGAATGATGGGGGTTACGGTCATTGATCACATCATTGTGACCGCCAACGGGTATTATTCCTTTGCGGCAGAAGGTCTGCTGAAAGATGCCATGGATGAGACCTGTGCCTGATGGTAAAATGATATGACAGAAGAAGGTGCCCATTGATCAGAAATACATCCGGCAGGAAAAACAGAATGAAGCATTCTCAAAGCAGAAAACATGTTCTGTCCCATTGCGGACAGATCCTGCTTGCCGGCCTGCTTTGTATATGCCTGCTTGGCAGCCTGCCGGGCTGTGTTTCCGTGCGCACCCAGATTGCCTACAGCATTTATCCCATTGGCTGGCTTGTAACAACCCTGGCCCAGAATACCGTTACCACCGTATCCCTGCAGGATGGTCAGACGGCCCAGCGCGCGCAGATCCAGAGTAATTACCAGGACATTCTTGCCAAAAGTGCTGTCTTTATGCACATAGGCGATCTGGAACCTTATCTCTCTGTTTATCAGAATGAGATTGCATCCAGCGGCACGCCGGTGCTGGATCTGTCTGCCCACAATGCAGTGTATGACTTTGCCCGCTATACACCCGATGACAGCAGTACTGCGATGGATGATCAGGAATCTGCCTGGTATGATTCTGCTTTGTTTGACCATACGGATATGTATGAAAAAGATGTCTCTTTGTGGAATGATCCGGTGCTCATGCTTTCGATGGCGAAGGACATCCTGAGCTGGCTGGAAAAGACATATCCGGAAAATACTGATCTGTATGAAACCAACTTCAAGAAGCTGGAGGCGGATCTGATTGATCTGGATGCCCAGTATCAGGCTCTTGCCACCCAGGCTGCAGACCAGTCCATCACACTTCGCTTTGTGACCGTGACGCCAAGTTTTGGCAACTGGCAGAAAACATATGGCTTCCAGGTATATCCGCTTGTATTAAGCCGTTATGGCGTCCTGCCGGATGAGGAAGAGCTGGCTGTGATCGAGCAGCGCATCAAGACAGATGGCGTGCAGTACATTGTCTATGAAGACAGTATGCCGGATGATATGAAGAGTCTGTTTAACAGAGTCATGAATGACTGCGGACTGACCCGCATTGATCTTTCCAATCTGAGCAGCCTGACCCCACAGCAGGAAACCGATGGCAAGGACTATCTGTCCATCATGTATGAAAATCTTGCTGTGCTGCAGAGCATCGTGGAGCAGAAAGACAATGAAGGATGAAAGTAGAAGAGGTAGCGATAAGATGAAAAAGTTAATGCTGGTGGATGGCAATTCCATGCTGTTTCGGGCATACTATGCCACTGCTTATGGAAAGAAAATGACGACGGCACAGGGTGTGCCGACCAATGCTGTATTTGGGTTCTGCCAGATGCTGCAGAAAGCCCTGGATGATCAGAAACCGGATGCGGTTCTGGTTGCCTTTGATGCCGGCAAGCATACCTTCCGGCATGATTTGTATCCGGATTACAAAGGCGGCCGCAAGCCGGCTCCGGATGATCTTGTCCCTCAGTTTCAGATGGTCCGTGACTTTCTGGATGCAGCCCACATCAAGTGGGTAGAAATGCCGGATATTGAAGCGGATGATCTGATTGGCACCATGTCAAAGAAATATCCTGACTGTCAGACGATCATCTTCACAAGCGACCACGATCTGCTGCAGCTGGTGGATGATACAACCTCTGTGCTGTTAATGAAAAAGGGCATGACCGATATGGATATCATGACGCCTTCATCCATGCAGAGTGAGCTTGGCATCAAGCCGCTGCAGATCATTGATCTCAAGGGTCTGATGGGCGATCACAGTGACAATATCCCCGGTATTCCAGGGGTTGGTGAAAAGACCGCTGTCAAGCTGCTGAACCAGTATGACACATTGGAAAACGTGCTTGCCCATGATCAGGAAATCAAAGGTGCGCTTGGCAAAAAGATTCAGGCAAACCATGATCTTGCCACACTGTCCAAGAAGCTTGCCACCATCCGCCGTGATGTCGATCTGGATATTAAACTGGATGACTGTACATTCCAGCCGGATTATGCATCGCTTGTTCACTTCCTGGAAACACTGGGCATGAAGATGCTGGCTTCCCGCTATCAAAGCAGGCTGCAGGGAAATCAGGAACAGAAAGCGGAAGAGACCATGCAGGTACAGCATGTATCTGTGATTCCGGAAAAGGTATATGCAGGCCGCTATGCGGTATTTGGCTGTGATGACCATCAGCAGTTCATGGAGGCATCCCTCTATGGACTGGGCATTGCCACCCAGGCAGGCCTGTATTATATCAATGCAAAAGATCTTCCCAATGATGCACAGTTGTTAAAGCATCTGGGTGCATATGAAGCAGCCGGCTATGATGTCAAGCGTCTCATGCATGTACTGGCAAATATGCACATTGAAAGCCACTTCAAAGACGATGCCATGATCATGGCATCCCTGGCAGATTCCACGCTGACAAGCAATGACAAGATTGCTGAAAAATATGACCTGCATACAACCAGCAGCTATGAAGATGTCTTTGGCAAACCAGGCAAACCTGTTCTTGTGGATGAAGACAAGGCAGCCCGTTTTGGGGCAGAAAATGCAGCCAATATCCTTACGATCCTGGAACAGGCAGAACCTGTCATCACATCCTGCGATATGACCCATCTCTACAAGGATGTGGAAATGCCGCTGACAGAGATTCTGTGTGAAATGGAAAGTGATGGCATCCGCTGTGATGTAAACGTGCTGGATGCGATCTCTGATAAGACACAGGCCCAGATTGATGAACTGCAGAAGCGCATCTATGCCCGTGCCAATAAAGAGTTCAATATCAACTCTCCCAAGCAGCTGGCATCTGTGCTGTATGATGACCTTGGGCTGTATGGCGGTACCAAACGTTCCACCTCTGCTGACCGCCTTGAAAAGCTAAGAGGTGCTGATCCGATCATTGATGACATTCTTGCTTACCGCAAGCTTGCCAAGATCTTAAGCACCTATGCCGAAGGCCTCAAGAAGTACATCTGTAAGGACGGCCGCATTCATACGATCTACAACCAGGCAGCCACGACTACCGGCCGTCTGTCCTCTTCAGAACCTAACCTGCAGAATATCTCGGTGCGGGATGAGCAGGGCAAGGAGGTGCGCAAGGCTTTCCCGGCTGATCCTGGCTGTGTATTGATCTCCTGTGACTATCACCAGATTGAGCTGCGGATGCTGGCCCATATGGCCGATGAAACAAGCATGATCCAGGCGTTCCGGGATGGCATTGATATTCATACTAAGACGGCCATGGATGTGTTTGGTGTTTCCAAAGACGAAGTGACACCACAGATGCGCCGGCAGGCCAAGACGGTTAATTTCGGCATCGTCTATGGGATTTCTGACTTTGGCCTGAGTGAACAGCTTGGCACCAGTGTTGCCGAAGCACGTAACTTTATTGAAACGTATTATCATAAGTATCCACGTATCCGCACCTATATGGATCAGGTTGTCAAAGACTGTGAGAAAAACGGCTACGTGACAACACTGCTAGGCAGAAGAAGAGAGATTCCGGAGATTCATGACAAGAACCGGATGATCCGGGAATTCGGCAAGCGGGCAGCTATGAATGCCCCGATTCAGGGCAGTGCTGCGGATCTGATCAAGCTGGCTATGATCCGTATTGACAAGGCTATGAAGGAAAAACATGTGAAATCACGCATGATTCTGCAGGTCCATGATGAACTGATCTTTGAAGTGCCTGAAGATGAAATTGATATGATGAAGACACTGATCAACGACGGCATGGTCAATGCCATGAGCCTGAAAGTGCCGCTGACCGCAGAATGTGCGGTTGGCAAAGACTGGTATGAGGCCAAATAATGCCGGAGCTGCCTGAAGTAGAAACGGTTGTGCGCACGCTGGAACACCAGGTCAAAGATGATGAGATTGTGGATGTACAGGTGCGCTATGCGAAAACGATCGATGGTGACCCGGATGCATTCTGCCAGTCATTGAAAGGTGAGCATTTCCGTCAGTTTCAGCGGCGTGGGAAATATCTGATCTTCCGGATGGACCATGTCACACTGGTTGTCCATCTGCGCATGGAAGGCAAGTTCTATCTCATGTCACCCGATGATCCCATCAACCGCCACATGCATGTGATCTTCCAGTTAGCAAGCGGCAGATCGCTGCGCTATCACGATACCCGCAAATTCGGCCGTATGTGCATCCTGCCTCTGGACTATGATTTTTCACACTTTCATGACCTTGGCCCGGAACCGTTTGATCCTTCCTTCAATGCAGACTATGTCCATCAATACCGCAGAGGCAGAAAGGAACCATTGAAGTCATTACTGCTGGATCAGAACTTTGTGGCCGGCATCGGCAATATCTATGCCGATGAAATTCTGGCTGCCTGCCATCTGCGCCCGGGCAGAAACTGCGCGCGCATCACCCGCAAGGATGAAGAGAATATTGTTGAAAATACCAGAAGGATCATGAAGGCGGCCATTGCGGCAGGGGGCACGACGATCCGCAGCTATACTTCTTCTCTTGGTGTAACCGGCCGCTTCCAGACAGACTGCACCGTTCATATGCAGAAGATCTGTCCACGCTGCCATGGTCCCATCAAAGTAAAATACATCGGCGGCCGCAGCAGTTATTACTGCCCGCACTGCCAGAAATAGGAAAAGGAGAGACGACAAATGAGAATCGGGATTACCGGAACCATTGCCTCTGGCAAAACAACTTTCAGCAAAATGCTACGCCAGCGCGGCATGCCGGTCTTTAACAGTGATCAATATGCCGCCATCTGTCTGTATGGCAGCCACCCCTGTGCAAAGGTGATTGCCAGTGAATTTGGCGATGTATGCATGCCCGATGGCGACATTGACCACAAGAAGCTTGCTGCTGCTGTCTTTCATGATGAAACCAAACGGAAACGGCTCAATGCCATCGTTCATCCCTATGTCATTGCCGGCATGGAGCATTTCTTTTCCTCTCAGAATGGGAAACTTGTGTTTGCCGAGGTGCCGCTGCTGTTTGAAGCAGGCATTGAAGATCACTTTGACTGCATTGTACTGGTTACCTGTGACAAGGAAACTGCCATTGACAGAATGATGCAGGACCGCGGATATTCCAAAGAAGAGGCGCTGGCCCGCTATGCCAGCCAGATTGATCCCAAAATCCAGAAACAGAAGGCAGACATTGTGATTGAAAACAATGGCACCACAGATGATCTGAATCATGCCGTCAACAATCTGTTAAAACAATTGCGCGCAAAGGAGAGACATCATGCTTAAAAACGAAGATACCTTCCGGGTGGAATGCGTGAACAGCATCTCTGA
Organism: Lactimicrobium sp.; assembly: GCF_036453465.1. NCBI lineage: Bacteria > Bacillati > Bacillota > Erysipelotrichia > Erysipelotrichales > Erysipelotrichaceae > Lactimicrobium > Lactimicrobium sp. The sequence continues at coordinate 51,910 of NZ_JAZHUW010000011.1, read as the reverse complement.
AGACAGCATTGTTTCGCTTGCCAATCTGTATCAGCCCTTGATCGGCGGTGATGGATTGCTGCTGTATCTGACTTTGCATGCAGAGGCAAGACACCAGCGTGTCCAGTCCACGCACAAGCATCTTTGCCGCATCATGAACAATATCTCCCTGGATACACTGGAAAGGGCCAGGCTGCGGTTGGAAGAATACAACCTGCTGCGTGCCTATATGCGCCAGGGCAGCGGCCATGATGCCTGGATTTACCACCTCAATACACCATTGCCTACCATGGATTTTCTTTCCAATCAGATTTATCTTTCCCGCTTCCGCAATGAAGTCGGCACAAAAGATACCGATGAGATTGTTGCCCGGCTTGGCAATGTCGGCATCTCTTTGCAGGGATACAAAGATATGACAAGGCAGATCCGTACAACGCCAATGGAACGACAGATGCCGGAGACAGCATGGACAACGGTACGGCCGCGCTATCAGTTTTCTTCAGGCAGTGAAACGATTGATTTTGACTATGAGCGCTTCCTTGCCACAACCAGTGCCGCTGTTTTCCCGATAGTGCTGCGCACCCAGGAAAACATGGCTCTGATTGGCAGACTTGGCACCGTCTATGGCATCTCGGCTGACCGTATGCGGCAGCTGATTGCCAACTGCACGGTTCCGGATCCGGCCTACTTCAATGCCGATAAGCTCAAACTGATGTGTGAAAAGGAAAAGGTGCAGACAAAAAATACCCATGATCCTTACAGCCTGCCGCCGGTATCCTTCCTGCAGTCATTGATGAACGGCCGGGAAGTGCCGCTTTCTGAGAAGAAGATTCTGGAGAATCTTTCTACCCAGATGCATTTTTCCAATGAAGTCATCAATGTCCTGATTGCCTATGTGCTGAAAATCTCTGACAACCGGCTGTCAGCCCGCTTTGTCAGCTCAGTGGCAGCTGCCTGGGCCCGGGATGGCATTGAGACAAAAGAGCAGGCACTTCTGGAAACAAAGAAGGATCTGCGTACCTCACGAAACCGCCAGAGCGTGCCGCTGCCGGATTACATGAACAAGCCGCTGCCGGAAAGTAAACCGGCCAGTGATCAGCTTGTGCAGAAAGTCAAAGCAATGCAGCAGGAGATGAAGAAACACGATGCATGATGGATTCCAGAAAATGAACTTTGATGTGTCACTGAGTGACACCCAGAAAGAAAAAACAAGAAAGCTTTGTCAGCAGCTTGCCAACGATCCCGATGTAGCCTATCTTGTCCAGCATAAGGGCCTGCCCGTGGAACTGATCAGCCAGTATCCCTGGCGGATTCATGACTGGTGCAAAGGCATTGCCGTCTGCCATAACTGTAAGGGACTGGAACACTGCAAACAGAAAAAAACAGGGTACTATGATGATCTGATGTATGATGGCATCCTGCAGAAGGTGGTATCACCATGCCGGTTCATGAAGGAAAAGCTGAAACAGGAAGCACATCTGCAGTACTTTCTGATCAACGATATGCCAAAGCATCTGCGCACGGTTGGCTTTGCCTCGATTGCAACAGATGGGGAAGATGGTGCCTATATCGGTGTACTGGCTGCCTGCATGGAAGCCTTTCAGAAACAGACGGGTGTGTATCTGTATGGCCACATGGGTACTGGCAAGACCTATCTGGCGGCTGCTGCCTGCAATGATATGGCCAGAAGAAAGCAGAAATGTGCCTTTGTCTACTGGCCGGACTGTGTGCAGAGAATGGTAGCCGGCATTGATTCCGGTGAATACCGGATCGAGCTGGAACGGCTCAAGTTTGTACCATTCCTGGTCATTGATGATATCGGGGCAGAAGCTGTGACCCAATGGAACCGGGATCAGATCTTACTGCCGGTATTAAATGCAAGATATGAGGCACATCTGCCGACCTGGTTTACCTCCAATGAGGACATTGCTTCCCTGCGTGCACACTTTGCTGTTTCAGGCCGCGGCAAGGAGGAAGCGATGAAGGCAAACCGCATTATTGAGCGCATTCAGGCGATGTGTTCTGTGAAAGCGCTTGAGGGAAAAGATCGCCGTCAAATGGTTGACGGAACCGTTTACGATGCTAGAATTAAAGGCGAAATCGGAGGCTAAACAATGGTCAGGAAGATTGGTGTATTGACCTCGGGCGGCGACGCACCGGGCATGAATGCGGCGATCCGCGCCGTTACAAGAATTGCACTGAATAATGGTGTTGAGGTCGTTGGTGTTCACAATGGCTACCGGGGACTTCTCGAAGAAACATTTGAGGATCTGGGCCGTACCAGTGTGTCCGACATCATGGACCGCGGCGGCACTGTCCTGGGTTCTGCCCGTCTTCCTGAATTCAAGGAAGAAGAGGTTCAGGACACCTGCATTAAGAATCTGAAAAGGGCAGGCATTGATGCACTTGTTGTCATTGGCGGCGACGGCTCCTACCGGGGCGCGCTGGCGATGACAAAGAAGGGGATCAACTGCATCGGCTTACCCGGCACGATTGACAATGACATTCCGGGGACGGATTTCACAATCGGCTTTGATACCGCTCTGCATACATGTGTAGAGAATGTCGATAAGCTGCGTGATACATCCAGTTCCCATCACCGCTGCTCGATTGTGGAAGTCATGGGCAACCACTGTGGTGATCTTGCCCTGTATACTGCCATCAGCTGCGGTGCGGAAATGGTCATTACGCCTGAGACCGGATATGATGAGCTGGAAGTTATTGAAAAGCTCAGATATCTTGGTGAGGCCGTGAAGAAGAACCATGCCATTGTCATCATTTCGGAAAAGATCTGTGATGTGGACGCATTGGCCAAGAAGGTCAGTGCAACGACGGATTTCTCCGGAAGAGCTACGGTTCTCGGCCATATCCAGCGCGGCGGATCGCCAACCCCGACGGACCGCATGCTGGCAAGCCGCATGGGTGAAAAGGCAGTAGATCTGCTGATGGAAGGCATCGGCGGCCACTGTGTCGGCATCATTGACAACCAGATTACGTCAATGCCGATCGATGAAGCACTGAACCGTCCGTCTCAGAGCCGCAAAGCCCTGTACCGTCTGTTTGACCGTCTGGTTTAAGGAAAAGAGGAAAATCTATTTTATGGCTAACGACAAGCACATCTTCAAGAAGACAAGAGTTGTCTGCACCATTGGCCCTGCTTCGGAAAGTGTTGAAGTACTGACTAAGCTCGCCTATGCAGGCATGAATATTGCCCGCATGAACTTCTCTCATGGCACCCATGAAGAGCACAAGGCAAGAATTGAAGCAGTCAGACATGTATCTGATACAACCGGTATTACACTGGCTGTTGCTCTGGATACAAAGGGACCGGAAATCAGACTTGGAAACTTCAAGAATGATACCGAGAACTATCAGATCGGTGAGATCGTCTATCTGACCAAGGCTGAGTGCGAAGGCACACATGAGCGTTTCTGGATTCAGTGCCCGGAACTGTTCGATGATCTGAAGGCTGGCAATTATATCCTTGTCAACGATGGCAAGATGAGACTGACTGTTCTGGAGAACGATGGCTCTGAGATGAAGTGCAGAGTGGAAGTCGCTGGTCCGATCAGCTCCCACAAGGGCTGCAACGTGCCAGGTGTCAAGCTCTCCATGCCGTTCCTTTCCCAGAAGGATATCGATGATATCAAGTTCGGCTGTGAGATGGATGTTGACTTCATCTTCGCTTCCTTTGTCAGAAGAGCAAGTGATGTCAATGCCATTCGTAAGATCTGCATTGAGATGGGCAAGCCGCACATCAACATCATTGCCAAGATCGAGAACCAGGAAGGCTATGACAATGTCGATTCCATCCTGGAAGCTGCTGATGGCGTGATGGTTGCCCGTGGCGACCTGGGTGTTGAGATTCCGACCATGATGGTTCCGGTTTACCAGAAGCACATCATCCGTGAAGCCAACATCATCGGCAAGCCGGTTATCACAGCTACCCATATGCTGGATTCCATGACACACAACCCGAGATGCACACGTGCTGAGGCATCCGATGTCTGCAACGCTGTGCTGGATGGTTCTGATGGTGTCATGCTGTCTGCTGAGTCTGCAGCCGGTGATTATCCGGTTGAGGCCTGCGAGACCATGAGTGAGATTGCTGAGGAAGCTGAAAAGATCATCGATTACCGCAGCAGACTTGACTGGCTCAAGACAACATCCAATAAGACTGTGCAGGATGCAGTTTCCATCGCTATCTCTGATGCAACCCTGACACTGGATAACATCGGTGCCATCGTTGTCTTCACACAGGGCGGCACAACCGCAAGAAGAATCTCCAAGTTCAGACCGTGTGTTCCGATTCTGGCTGTTACCTTCACAAAGGACACCCAGAGAAAGCTGCTGAGCTACTGGGGTGTCGTTCCGCTGTTCTCTGATGTACAGAACCAGCTCACCAACGATGATGATCTGGCATCTCTGTTCGCCAAGGACTACGGTGTCAAGCCTGGTCAGCTGATTATTATCTCCGCTGGCTATCCGACAGGTGAAGGCTCTGCCAACATGATGAAGATTGTTGAGGTTAAGTAAGCTTTCTTCCTTCAGTAAATACAAAAATGGCATCTGCTGATTTCAGCAGATGTCTTTTTGCATGGTTCTGCATTATGCTTTATGCATTTCACCAGCCAGCTCAAATCCCTTTCTGGCTGCAAATACCGCAATGATTTCATTGATGACAGCAGCTGCAGCAATGGTTCCCTTCACCAGTGAGGCAAGATCAGGCCGCGATGCCTGCAGAGTTGCACAGATGATGCCGGTAAACACAAGTGATACACCAGAATGCGGCAGTAATGTCAGGCCGAGGTATTTCTGAACTGTCTTTGGCATATGGGTGGCAGTGGCACCAATGCGGGCACCAAAGTACTTGCCAAAGGCACGGGAGGCAATATACAGGAAAGTTGTCATACCGGCGCCGATGATCAGATGATAATCCAGCGGTGCACCTAGATCGACAATGGCTGTGACAAGGCTGACAGAAAGAATATTGTTATACCAGGCAGTGATATTGTTCAGTGTTTCATCATCCACCATATTTGAGAAGCAGGCAGAGAAGGATACACCCATTAACATATAGTTCAGAGTGATATTGGTGAATACCATTTCATTGAAGAACAGACCGATGGCTGCAGTGGCGGTAACACCAACTAAGAGAATGGCGAGTGTCTGCTGTTTATTATGAGGGTGTTTCAGGATTTTGCCGGTAATGATGCCGGTGGCTATGCCAATCAAAATCGGCAGAAAGATCATAACCGGAATCATATACAGAGGTAAGGCACCGCCCGATACTGCTCTGGCAATGCAGGAATCTACCGTGAAAAACACAGCTATGCCGACAATATCATCCAATACCGCCATAGGCAGCAGCGTACTTGTCACAGGTCCCTTGGTATGAAATTCCTGGACGATGGCAAGGGCAGGGGCAGGTGCTGTTGCAAGGGCAATGCCGCCAAAGGCAAAGGCCAGATACAGTGGAATGTGGATGAAATAAAACAGAATGGCAAACATGGCAGAAACAAACAAAAAGGTGCCCAGTGACTGGGTCAGAGTTGTGATCATCAGTGCTCTGCCATATTTTTTCACCCGCCGCCAGACAAGCTCGGTGCCAAGCATCAGGCCAAAGGAACACTGCATCCAGATAATGACGGTTTTATACAGTGTTGTATCCATCAGGTTCTGCGGTAAAAGATTCAGCGCATTGGGACCTAAGGCCATGCCGGCAATCAGCCAGCCAAGAATGGCCGGCATCTTCAGCTTCTGCATCAGCTTGCCGGCAAACACTGCCAGAATCAGTGTCAGAATCCATCTTAAGATATTCAATACCATTTTTCTTTACCTCTTTTCATCAACGATGCCATACAGGAAGATCTGTAATACAGCTCTTGAATCTTTGTCGTGCTGGACAATTGCCCTGGTATCATGCGCAATCAAAGAACGCCTGTATTGGGCATTCAGGAAGTTCTGAAAGGCTTCAAAGATCCGCTGTACATCTTCTTCCTGATACCCATTGCGCAATTGCTTTCCAGCCAGCACTGCCTTCAGGACACAGCGGTTGGCTTCATCGTACCGCTGCCTGCACTTTTGCATTTTTTCCTGCAGCTCCTGTGGATAAAACAGCAGCACTTCACAGAACATGGCAGCTTTGTCAGGATTGCTGGCAAACCAGGCAGAACGGGCCGAGAAGTAGGCATCAATGCCGCCATCACCGGTCTTGCCAAGCACATCTGCCAGCTCATTAAATACGATGCCGGCACAGGTCAGATACAGGTCGTTTTTATCCTTGAAATAGTGATAGATAATGCCTTTTGATATATCTGCATCATTGGCAATATCCTGCATGGAAGCAGCTTTATAGCCAGCATTGGCAAAGACATGAAAGGCACTCTCCAGGATTTTCTGCTTTGTCAGCGCTGTCTTTATCTCACGTTTCATTTCATCACCTCACAACAATTGACTGATCGGTCAATTTGAAATGATACTAAAATTGACCAATCGGTCAATAATTATTTCACTTTCATTTGTATACAGAACGTGCAAGCTGTCGAGGAATGTGGTTCAATAGACAGGCAGTAAAGGAGTAACAATGATGATTATCATGTCTGGTACGATTGGTGCCGGTAAATCCAATCTGACCGAAATTCTTTCCCGCCATCTTGGCACAAAGGCATTTTATGAACCGGTAGAGGACAATCCGATCCTGCCTCTGTACTATGCCGATCCAAAGAAATATGCATTTCTTTTGCAAATTTACTTTCTCAACAAGCGTTTCCGGCTGATCAAGGAAGCCATGCGGCAGGACAACAATGTGCTTGACAGGTCAATCTATGAGGACGCGCTGTTCTTCCATATGAATGCCGAAAAGGGCAATGTCACAAAGCAGGAAGTCGAAGTCTATGATGATCTGCTGGATAACATGATGGAAGAGCTGCCATATGCCGCTGCTAAGAAAGCACCGGATCTTCTGATCTATATTCGTGTTTCTTTAGATACAATGCTGAAACGGATTGCCATGCGCGGCCGTCCTTATGAACAGCTGTCTGCTGATCCAGGCTTATTAAACTATTACAAGGATCTCAATGCCCACTATGAGCCCTGGTATAAGCAGTACAATGCCTCCAGCAAGATGATCATTGACGGAGACCGCTATGATTTTGTCAATAACATGGAAGACCGCAGACAGGTGCTGGCTATGATTGATCAGCGTTTATATGAACTTGGCAAGCTGGATGAGAAAACTTACCGGAAACTGCAGCAGAATCAGGAATAATGCCTGATTCTTTTCTTTTTCCCACAATCATTCTTAATATTTTCATGGATATGAAAATGCTATCATATTTGTAGAAATACCCGATGGGAGAGTTTTATGAAGAAAAAGATGGGCAGAAAGAAAAAAGGAATCATTTTTGCAGTTGTCTGCGCTGTGGCAGTGGCAGCCGTAATTGTTACCGTACGCCGTTTTGCCAGTACTTCAAATGGTGATGGCAGTGAGATCTATGTCCAGAAGGTATCAGACCTGGCTGGCATCAGTTCTTCTTTGAATGACGGCCAGCGTTTTTCCGGTGTTGCCCAGGCCCAGGAAAGTGTGGATTTCAAGGCAGACAGCAGCCGGAAAATCGATCAGATTTTTGTCAGTGAAGGACAGAGCGTAAAAAAAGATGATCAGCTGTTTTCTTATCAGACGGATGATCTGCAGAACACAATTGACAATGACAATCTTTCGATTGAAGGGTTGAGCAATGATATCAGTGCGCTGAATGAGGAAATTGCAGACCTCAACAGTCAGATGCAGAGTGCATCCCAGAATGATAACTTCCAGTACACAACCCAGATTCAATCAAAGCAGATGCAGATCCGTCAGGATCAGCTGGATATCGAGACCAAACAGAATGAGATCAAGCATACCCAGCAGCAGATTGACCAGTCGGTTGTCAAATCAACGATTGATGGGGTTGTCAAAGCTGTCAATGATACCAGTTCTTCAAGTACAGATGGCACGGACAAGCCGCTCATTACGATTTCCAAAACCGGTGATATGCGGATCAAGGGTACCGTGGATGAGCAGTCCATGGGTGTGCTGTATGAAGGCCTCAGTGTGATTATCAGATCCCGTGTGGATGAAAATGAAATCTGGCAGGGAACCATTACCAGTGTGGATTCGGAACCCGCTTCTAATGATAACAATGCCGTGATCTACGGCTCTTCTTCCTCCAGTGACAACCAGGCGTCACGCTATACGTTCTATGCCTCTCTGGACAATGCCAGCGGCCTGATGCTTGGCCAGCATGTCTATGTGGAGCCAGCTGGTTCTGCCACGGTGGCAAAGGATGGCATCTGGATCAATGCAGGCTTTATCACAAGCGATGAAGATGGCACAAGCTATGTCTGGGCAGATCATAATGGAAATCTGGAAAAACGAAAAGTAGAAACCGGCAGGACTGATGATTCTGATGGCACGGTGGAGATCGTCTCCGGTTTGAAAGAAGAGGATGCCATTGCCTATCCGGATGATACACTGCAGGAAGGCATGAAGACTGCCGAAGTTACAATGGGAGGCATGTCATGATCCTCTCTCTTTCACATGTTTATAAAAACTATGGCCAGGAACCAGTTGTTGTCCCGGTGCTGAAAGATATCTGTCTGGATGTGCAGGAAGGGGAATATCTTGCCATCATGGGTCCTTCCGGTTCGGGTAAATCAACGCTGATGAACCTGATCGGGTGCCTGGACCGTATGACAAGCGGAAAATATATTCTTGATGGGGAAGACATCAGTACACTGGATGACAATGCGCTGTCTGATATCCGCTTGAACAAGATCGGTTTTGTTTTTCAGACATTTAATCTATTGCCAAAGGAAACAGCACTGGAGAATGTGGCACTGCCTTTGATCTATGCCCATGTACCTAAAGCTGAGCGCAATAAAAGAGCTATGGCACAGCTGGAGAGCGTGGATCTTGGTGCACGTGCTTCCTTTACACCCAGTCAGCTGTCCGGCGGCCAGAAGCAGCGGGTTGCCATTGCCAGAGCCATGATCAATCATCCCCGGATTCTATTGGCAGATGAGCCTACCGGCGCATTGGATCAGGCCAGCGGTGAGGCAGTTATGCAGCTGTTTGGCCAGCTTAACAAGCAGGGCGTTACGATTATCATGATTACCCATGATGCCAAGGTAGCTTCCCATGCCCACCGCATCCTTTCCCTTGTAGACGGGCGGCTCAGCCCTATGGAGGCTGCAGGATGAAGAAAAAAGGAATCATTATTTCCGTATGCATTGCGGCAGCCATTGCCTGTAGTGCCGGCGGACTGCTGCTCTATCGCAGAAACAATACAAAAACCCCTGTCGTCCGTGCAGGTGATGCGGCCAGCACCGGTCTCAGTGATGACAGCAGCCTGTCAGGCATCGTCTATGAAGCAGACAATCAGTCTGTCTATTATGACGGCACAGCCCAGATATCAGAAGTCTATGTCACCCAGGACCAGCAGGTTCATGCCGGTGACAAACTGCTTGCCTATGATCTGACTTCACTGCAGATCTCTGTTGAAATGAAACAACTGGCTGTCCAGCAGGCCCAGAATACGTTAAGCGGCGAACAGCAGAAACTCAATGTACTCAAGAATACACAGCCCATTGAACAACCTGTTGTGACGCCGACACCTGAGCCAACCCCAACAATAGAACCAACACCAGCACCGCTGCCAGAGCCGCAGCAGGATCATGATGCCTGGAATATCATTACTGCAGATGTGACGCCTTATGAACCTTCTGTTGTACCAACGGCATCACCATCCGCAGATCCTTCCGCTTCACCATCTGCATCTGCCTCTGCATCAGTTGATCCCGTTCCTTCTGCCAGTGCTTCTGCTGAGCCATCCGCTTCACCAACTGCCACAGCTGTACCAGCAGGCACCACTTCCACGGATCCGATCCGCTTCATCGTACAGAAAGATGGCACGATTGCTGGAAACTTGTTTAACAAGTACCGTGCAATGAAGCCAGCTGTCTATCTTTCCTTTGAAATCTGGGAAGATAATACGGTGAAAAGTGATGGGGAGCCGCTGTCAAAGTGGCTGGTCCGCTCGGATCTATTGCCAGAGTGTGCTGACAGCGATCAATGGTATGTATTAACTCATCAGATTGTGCCTGCACAGTCAGATACATCCGTACAGGAAGAAGATACAGTGTCAGCTGATATTGACAATACAGAGGTACAGGATGGCTATACAGCAGCCGAGCTTGCTAAAGCAATCCGTGATCAGGCCAGGGCTGTGAAAGAAGCAAATCTGAATGTGCGGCGTGCCCAGCTCGATCTCAAGACGGCTCAGGAAAGCCTGAAAGATGGTGTTGTGTATGCCAAACGGGATGGCATTGTTACCAGAGTTTCTGATCCTGCCAATCCGCCCCAGGATGGCACTGCCTTTCTGACAGTTTCCAGCAGCAGCGGCACCTATATTCAGTCAGCACTTTCTGAGCTGCAGCTCGATCAGGTAAAACCTGGCGATGCCGTTACCGTTACTGACTGGAATACCGGATCTGTCTATGATGGCACCATCACTTCTATTGACAGCGATCCTACTGATGGCAGTTCCTATTCTGGCATTGGCAATCCCAATGTGTCCTACTATAACTTCTATATTCAGGTAGCAGAAGACATGTCAAACAATGCCGGCAGCGGTGTTTCCGTAGCCCTGACACCAAGTGGTTCCAGCACAAATATGTGGCTGGCATCCATGTATGTACGGGATGATCAGGGTGCCTATTATGTATTGAAAGAACAAGACGGAAAACTGGTCAGACAGAGTGTTTCCGTTGGCAATATCATGTATGACATGGTAGAAATCATCGATGGTATCAGTGAAGATGACTGGATTGCCTTCCCATATGGCTCCAAGGCAAAAGTTGGAAATCTAACCCGTCATAGTGAGGAATCGGAGGTGTGGCAATGATTGAAAATATCCGTCTTTCACTGCGGGGAATCATGTCCCACAAGATGCGCTCGTTCCTGACAATGCTTGGCATTATCATTGGTATTGCGGCGATCATCGCTATTGTTTCAACCATCAAAGGCACCAACGACCAGATTCAGAAAAATCTGATCGGATCCGGCACCAATTCCATCACCGTTCAGGTACAGCAGTCAGACTGGGAATATGATTTCTCCCAGGGAATTCCCTCCGGCTTCCATCCGATTTCGGATGATACCAGGGAACAGCTTGCTACAATTGACCATGTCCAGCAGGTATCCTTGTTTCATTCCCGCCAGGACTATACCGGCATTTATCATAATGAATCCGGGCTTTCCAGCGGGTATGTCATCGGTATCGATGAATCTTATCTTGGCACTGCGGATCTGACCGTTACCCAGGGGCGCGGCATATCTGCCGATGACAACAAGAACAATGCGCGTGTTGCCCTGATTGACAGTGCCGCATATAAGACACTGTTCAAAGGCAAGGATGCCATCGGTCAGACAATTGAAATTCAAAGTATTCCGTTTACCGTCGTTGGCATCGTCACTGCCAGACAGAACTATGAACCTGTCATCAACTCTGTTTCAGATTATTACTCCTATTCCCAAAACAGCACCGGGGCAAAGGTATATGTACCCACCAGTCAGTGGCCGGTATTATACGAGTATGATGAGCCGGAAAGTGTGATGCTGCGGGTTGACAATGTCAAACAGATGACCAAGGCAGGCAAGGAAGCCGCAGATATTCTCAATGCGTCGATGACTTCCTCGGACACGACAATTCAGTATGCTGCCAAGGACCTTCTGGAACAGGCCAAACAGATCCAGCAGTTCTCTGCAACAACCAACCGCATGCTGATCTGGATCGCAGCCATCTCATTACTGGTTGGCGGCATTGGCGTCATGAACATCATGCTTGTTTCCGTCACGGAAAGAACAAGTGAAATCGGCCTGAAGAAGGCACTTGGGGCACGTAAAAAAGCAATCATGGTACAGTTTCTCACCGAGGCCGTCGTATTGACTTCCATCGGCGGCATCCTTGGTGTCATCACCGGTATTCTGCTAGCCTTTATCATCGGTAAGTTCATGTCAATCCCCGTTGCCATCAGTATTCCGGCATCCATCTTTGCCGTGTTATTCTCCATGGCAATCGGTATTCTGTTCGGCATGCTGCCAAGCTATAAGGCAGCCAATCTGGATCCGATTGAAGCACTGCGGCATGAATAGCAGATCACAAGAGAGCGTCGGCTCTCTTTTCTTCTTTCCTGAATTTGCTAAACTAAAGAAAAGGAGGCAATTGTGATGAGCGAGATTTCCATTCAGTATCTTGGCCATTCCTGCTTCAAGGTGTCATACCAGCAGGATTCGATTGTACTTGATCCCTATGCAGATGAATCCGTACCGGGATTAAAACTGCCTGCGGTAACAGCAGGGCAGGTGCACTGCTCCCATCAGCACAGTGACCATAATGCATCTGATCTGGTTCAGATTGTGCAATGTACCAGAAAGATCACCTATGAAGGTATCATGGTACCCCATGATGATGCCGATGGTGCAAAGAGGGGGATGTGTGAAGCCATCCGCATGCATGCCGGAGAATGTACGATTGCACATGTCGGTGATCTGGGACGTTTATTGACGGAAAAAGAGAAGGCATTCCTGCAGGGCAGTGATGTTCTGATGATTCCCTGCGGCGGCTATTTCACCATTGATGCAGCACAGGCAAGACAGGTGATGAATCAGATTCATCCAAAGCTGACCATCCTCATGCATTTCCGCCGTGGCAGTATGGGGTATCCTGTAACCGCAGACTTTGATGCTGTCAAAGCCATCTTCCCGGAAGCTGAAGACAGAGAAGAAAGCACGGTCACGTTTGATGAGGATCATGTACCGGAAGGGGTATTGATCCTGAAACCAAAACAGTAATGCAATAGAGACAGACACAAAGAAAAAGACGGCTGAGCGTCTGAAGGTGATTTCTCACTTTCTTGTCTCAGCTGTCTTTTCGTTTTCCTTCTTTTCAGAATGCTGTGCACTTCTGGCCGTCCTGCCTCCTGTGCGTTTCACATTCCTTCTGCCGGCTGTCTTTTCCTTGATCTCAGCAATAGCAGCCTTTTGATTCAAAATGACCGGAATCACAATCGGATTGCGGTGTGTCTTCTGGAAAAGATACGGTTCCAAAGAAGAACGAATGCAGTTCTTCAGTTCCTGGAAGGTGGTGCGCTGCTGCATCTTCTTGGTCAAAGCATTGTAGACAATGACTTCTGCTTCCTTGAGCAGGGGCTGGGAATCCTTGATGTAGACAAAGCCTCTGGACACAATCGAAGGTCTGCAGAGAATCTTGTTATAGCGGCTGTCAATGGCAACAATGACAGCAACAAGACCATTCTCAGCCAGAATCCTTCTGTCCTTGATGACAGATGTGGAAAGACCGGAGGCATCATTGCCATCCACATAGATGGCATCTGTCTGCACACGCTCATTGGCAATGAAGCATTCCTCATTGCGCAATACCACAATGTCACCATTGGCACAGATCAGGCAGTGATCCTTGGGAACACCTGTCTCCTGGGCTGTACGGGAATGCTGCACAAGCATCTTGTACTCACCATGCATCGGCATGAAGTACTTTGGCTTGATCAGATTGAGCATCAGCTTCTGCTCTTCCTGCGGGGCATGGCCGGTTGTATGGAACGAAGTCAGCGGGGAATTGACGACTACATTGGCACCGACTCTGGTCAGCTGGTTGACAACTGCAGAAACGCTTGTGCCATTGCCTGGAATCGGATTGCTGGAGAACAATACCGTATCACCCGGAATAATCTTGATGAAGCGGTGGGTGCCATTGGCAATGCGGCTTAAGGCAGCCATCGGCTCACCCTGGGAACCTGTGCACACAATGCAGATCTTATTAGCCGGCAGGGTATTGAGCTCATTGCCGGTAATAAAAGCAGAATCCGGAATTTTGATGGTGCCAAGCTTCTTGCCGATCTCACATACATTCTCCATGGAGCGTCCAAAGACGGCTACCTTACGGCCGCAGCTTACGGCTGCTTCCAGAATCTGGTTCAGACGCAGAACATTGGAAGCGAAGGTAGATACCAGCAGTCTGCCCGGCGTTTTGCGCATCTGCTCATTGATTGCCTGAGCAACTTTCTTTTCTGAAATGGAGAAGCCCGGAACACCGGAGTTGGTGGAATCACTCATCAGCAGGGTGACACCGATCTGGCCGATGTAGGCCATCTTCTGATAATCAGAATTGACACCGATCGGGGTCAGGTCAAACTTGAAGTCACCGGTTTCCACGATACGGCCGTTCGGTGTATTGATCAATACACCATAGCTGTCCGGAATGGAATGGACAACATTGAAGAAGCCGATATGGAAGTACTTGGTGTCGATACGTGTATCCGGATTGATATCACGGATGGTCACGCTGCGCAGCTGATGATGTTCTTCCAGCTTCTTTTCGATCAATGCCTTGGCAAACGGGGCAGCATAGATTTCCCGCAGATGTACGGACTGCAGGAAGAAGGGGATGCCGCCGATATGGTCTTCATGGCCATGGGTAATGATCAGGGCCTTGATCTTTTCACGATTTTTTACCAGGTAAGAATAATCCGGAATGACATAGTCTACTCCCAGCAGGTCGTCCTCGGGGAACAGAATGCCGCAGTCGACAATGATGATCTCATCATTGTGTTCGAAGCAGTACATGTTCTTGCCGATTTCACCAAGACCGCCCAGAGCATAGACAAGCGTATCGGTCTGATGATTGATAGACTTGGCTGTCTCTTCAGAGATCTGGGAGTAACGAACCGGATGCGAAGGTCTTTTCGCCGTTTTCGTTTCTTTCATGTATGATTTCCTCTGTTTCTGTATGATGGCAGACAAACAACTCTCTGTCTGCATTATAGCACGATTGATATTGATAAAACTGTTGAATTGTCAGATGGCAATGGCATCTTCAATCCGATGGAACGGATTCTTCTTGTCAATCTTGTCATAGAAGAGAATGCCGCTGAAGTGGTCGATTTCATGCTGAAGAACAATGGCAAGATATCCTCTGACCCGGATGCGGATATTCTTCTCACTATACAGGTCATAAGCCTCAATGGTGCAGCGGGCACTGCGGTAGACAAAGCCGTCATGTTCCTTCTCAACCGAAAGACAGCCCTCACCAGAGCGCAGGAAAGCCTGCTGGACACTGCTGGAAACAATCTTTGGATTCGCCAGCATGAACTTCCACTGGATCTCATTGCCGTCTTTGTCCACATCCGGCACAACCACCGCCGTTAACTGACGGGGAATACCGATCTGAATCGCTGAAATGCCAACGGCAGGGCGCAGATTTTCCTTCTCAGCCAGCTCTTCGTTTGTTGAATCTTCGACATACTTGAGCATGTCGCGCAGAATTCCTTTGTTCTCTTCAGAAAGAGGCAGCTCTACAGGCTCACTCTTCTGGCGGATCAAAGGATTGTCATCCTTGATGATCGTATCATTATTAATAAGCATCTTGTTTACCTCGGTTGTTATGATAGTGAACCAAAGCCTTCTTGTAAAGCTGAAAGCAGTGCTGAAACCGCTTAACCATGCGGCTTTTTTTCGAAAGGGACAAAATATGCTAAAATCGTATCCATGACAGTACGCGCACAGGATACACAAAAGACAAAACGGCTGAGCAACCCATTCCGCATGGCAAAAGGGTTTGATCCCGTGATCCATATCACCTTGATGCTGCTGGCCTTTTTCGGTGTCGTCATGATCGGCAGTGCCACCATGGGTGAAACCGTAGGGGCGCCAAAGACACTGATGATCACAATTGCCAAGCAGCTCATCTTTGTCATCATGGGATATTTCCTGATGGCATTTGCCTCAAGGAATTTCCGTCTGTCACAATTGCATGGCAATGGCTTCTCCGTGTGCATCATCACACTGTATATTCTTCTGCTGTCCACCCGTGCCTTCACAGGTGCCAACGGCTCCTATGCCTGGATCCGGATTCCCGGGATCGGCGTGACCATCCAGCCCTCTGAATTTGCCAAGATTGCAACATTCCTGGTGGTAGCAGGACACCTTGGCGACAGACGTACCCGGAATGAAAAATTCTGGGAACTGGTCAAAAGGCCGGTGATCATTTGCTTCATCATGAGTTTCATCATCTTCGTCATCCAGAAAGATTTCGGAACCATGTCCGTGCAGTTCATGATTTTCTGCATCTGTTTCCTGATTCCCCGCAATCCAAAACTGAAAACAGCCCAGAAATGGCTTAGGATTCTGTTCTATGGCGTGCTGGTACTGGCTGTCTTTGTGCTTTCTCCCCAGGGAGAACACCTGATTGAAGTGCTGCCATTCAAGACCTACCAGAAAAACCGTTTCCTGTCTGCCATTAATCCGTTTGCGGATGTCTATGGCAGCGGCTATCAGCTCATCCAGTCTCTGGTTGCTATGTCCGGGGGCGGTCTGTTTGGCAGGGGACTGGGCAGATCTGTACGCAAATACATGAACTTTCCGGAAGCCAATAACGACTATATCCTCGGCATCATCGTTGAGGAGCTTGGCTTTGTCGGCTTTGTTATTCTGATGGCAATTTATGCTGTCATCATTTACCGCCTGCTCTGGTATGCCAAGCAGATGAAATCCGAAGCAGGACGCATTGTCTTAGTTGGTACAGCAATGTATTTCATGCTGCATATCTTCCTCAATGCCGGCGGTGTCTCCGGTCTGATTCCTTTAACCGGCATTCCGCTGCCGCTCGTATCGGCAGGTGGTTCCTCTGCCATGAGCTTCATGCTTTCCATCGGTCTTTCCCAGGCAGTCATCGCAGCCTACCGCAGAGGTGATCTGCAATGAGAATCGTTGCCGGAACCTATGCCAGCCGCCGCCTGGAAACTTTAAAAGGACAGGCCACCCGGCCGACGCTGGATAAAGTAAAGGAAGCAGTCTTTTCATCCCTGGGCGGTATGTTTGACGGCGGTAAGATGCTGGATCTGTATGCCGGCAGCGGTGCCATTGGTCTGGAAGCTCTTTCCAGAGGCATGGATCAGGCCATCTTTGTAGACCAGAGCCATGATGCTGTCAATATCATCCGCAGAAACATTGCCGCACTGCAGGTGCAGGGCCAAAGCAGAGTGCTTGCCATAAGTGACCGCAAGGCACTGGCTGTCTTAAGCAGAGAAGGGACGATGTTTGATCTTGTCTATCTGGATCCTCCCTATGAAAAACAGCACAACGCCGAAGTCATGCAGTACCTTGTTGATCATGGGATGCTCAATGATGGCGCCAGAGTTGTCATTGAAGCCAAAAAGGAAGATGCATATCCTGCCAGCTGTGGAACGCTTCAGTTTCAGAAAGAAAAAGTCTATGGCATCATGAAGATCGCATACTATCGTTACAGTGCCAGCTGACTGCAGATGTCATGACGAATTGATAAGACAGGAATCACAAGCAGCAGACAGGTATCAGTGGGATCCTGAGCAGATCCATTGATGCCTGTCTTTTTCTGTGGATGAAAGAAAATGAAAATTCAGCACGGAATTAGCACTTTATCCTTGACAGTGCTAACAGGTGGATGTACCATACTAGCAGGCAACAGGAAAGAGTGCTAAAGGAGGGATGCAAGGTGCTGACGCCAAGAAGAATTGAAATATTCAAAGCGATTGTAGACGAATATATCAAGACAGCTGAGCCGGTTGGCTCAAAGGCGCTGCAGCAGAAGTATCATCTCTCGTATTCATCGGCGACGATTCGCAATGATATGCAGGCACTGGAAGAAATGGGCTATCTGGAAAAAACCCATACATCTTCCGGGAGAATTCCCAGTACGCTTGGCTACAAGTTCTACTGTGAGAATCTGCTCAATGAAGCCCAGATGGACAAGAAGATGGAAGTTGCCATCAGCAGTGCCTTCGATGTCTCCAACATGAACATCGAAGAAGCAGTACATCAGTCATGCCGGATTCTGTCCGAGATGACCAATATGACCGCCGGTGCCATTGGCCCGGATTCCTCAGAACAGAAACTTGAGCATATCAAGCTGTTCCAGGTTGATCCGCGCAACTGCGTCGGAGTATTCATTACCAACACAGGCCATACCGAGACAAAGAATTTCCACTTCGATGATGATATTCCTTTCTCTGATATGGAAAGCTGTACCGACATCCTGAACAGGGAACTGCACGGGGTGCCGATTGATCAGCTTCCAGCCAGAATGAAGGAAGTCAAACCGGAGCTGAATTCCAATGTCCAGAAGCACGATATTCTGTTCGCGGCATTCGTCAAGGCATTTGTGAAGTTCGCCAGTGATAACGTGTACTTCAGTGGAAAAGACCGGATTCTGTATCAGCCGGAGTTTGAAGATATCGATAAACTGAAGAAACTGATGGGACTTCTTGAGGATACATCCTCGGATGCCTGGCGGCAGCTTCCCCATGAGAAGAACGCCGTTGCCGTTACGACCCAGCAGGGCGCGCATCTGACCTGGATCGATGATGTTGCCGTGGTCTCCAGCCCGTTCAAGGTACATGACGGTGAGCATGGCAGACTGGTTGTCGTGGGACCAAGCCGGATGAATTATGACAAGGTTGTGGCCATGATCCAGTATGCGGCCAAGCTGATTGAAAAGATGTATGACAATTCAGATGAAGGAGGCAGCAGTCATCAAAAATGAGTACAGAGACAAAGAATGAAAAGCATTCTTCTCAGGAAGAAGTAAAGAAGCCGGAAAACAAGAAGGCTGAGAATAAGCCGGAAACCGGAAAGAAAGAAGAGAAAAAAACAGAAAGCAAATCAATCTTTGATCATAAGAACAAGGAGATTGAAGAGCTGAAGAAAAAGAATGCAGAGCTTGAGACACAGGTTGCCCAGCTCAAGAATGCGTATGCAAAAGCATATGCAGATACGGAAAATACCCGCAAGCGGCTGAACAAGGAGTTTGAACAGCTCAGCAAGTACAAGATTCAGGACTTTGCCCTGCAGGTACTGCCGGTGCTGGACGATTGTGAGCGTGCTCTTGCACAGGAAACAAAAGATGAGGCATACCGCAAAGGTGTGCAGATGATCCATGACAAACTTGCCGCAGCACTTGCGGCTGAGGGAGTCAGTGAGATTGAATGTCTGAATCAGCCGTTTGATGCCAACTGGCATCAGGCGATCATGAGCGAACATGTCGATGGCGTTGCGCCTGGCACGGTCGTGGAAGTATTACAGAAGGGATATAAACTGAAGGATCGGCTGCTGAGAGCAGCGATGGTGAAGGTCAGTGAGTAACTGATCACTAGGAGGAGAAAATATGAGCAAGATCATTGGTATTGATTTGGGTACAACAAACAGCTGCGTAGCTGTCATGGAAGGCAAAGAGCCGAAAGTTATCACAAACCCGGAGGGCAACAGAACAACACCGTCCGTGGTTGCATTCAAGAATGGTGAAATCATCGTTGGCGATGCTGCCAAGAGACAGATGATCACCAACAAGAACACAGTTTATTCCATCAAGAGAAAGATGGGCACAAATGAGACGGTTGAGCTGGAAGGCAAGAAGTACACACCGCAGGAAATCTCTGCTATGATCCTGAGCTATCTGAAGGAATATGCGGAGAGCTACCTGGGCGAGAAAGTAACCGAAGCTGTCATCACGGTTCCGGCATACTTCAATGATGCTCAGCGTCAGGCAACCAAGGATGCCGGTAAGATTGCAGGCCTGGATGTCAAGCGTATCATCAATGAGCCGACCGCATCTGCCCTTGCCTTTGGTCTTGGCAAAGATACATCCAAAGAGAAGAAAGTCCTTGTGTATGACCTTGGCGGCGGCACCTTCGATGTCTCCATCCTGGATATCGCCGATGGCACATACGAAGTTCTGGCAACTGCAGGTGATACACATCTGGGCGGCGATGACTTCGATAACAAGATCATCGACTGGCTGGCTGACAACTTCAAGAAAGAGCACAACATCGACCTCAAGGCCGACAAGATGGCTCTGCAGAGACTGAAGGAAGCTGCTGAGAAGGCAAAGAAGGATCTGTCCGGCATGGTCCAGACACAGATTTCCCTGCCGTTTATCAGTGCCGGTCCGGAAGGCCCGCTGCATCTGGAAGCTACGCTGACACGCGCACAGTTTGATGATATGACCAGAGACTTGGTTGAAAGAACCATGGGACCTGTTCGCCAGGCACTCTCTGATGCCAAGCTGACATCCGGCGATCTCGATGAGGTTCTGCTGGTTGGTGGTTCAACCAGAATTCCGGCTGTCCAGGCTGCTGTCAAGAGAGAACTTGGCAAAGAGCCGAACAAGTCCGTTAACCCGGATGAGTGTGTCGCTATTGGTGCTGCTATTCAGGGTTCTGTCATTTCCGGTGATACAAAGGATGTACTGCTGCTGGATGTGACACCGCTGTCACTTGGTATTGAAACACTCGGCGGTGTGATGACTGTACTGATTCCGCGTAACACAACCATCCCGACATCCAAGAGCCAGATCTTCTCTACCGCTGCTGATAACCAGCCGGCAGTTGATATCCACGTGCTGCAGGGTGAGCGTCCGATGGCCGCTGATAACAAGACACTGGGCAACTTCCAGCTGTCCGGCATTGCACCGGCAAGAAGAGGTGTGCCGCAGATTGAGGTTACCTTCGATATCGATGTCAACGGTATCGTGAATGTATCCGCTGTTGATAAGGCAACTGGCAAGAAGCAGTCCATCACCATCCAGAACTCTTCCGGTCTGTCTGATGAAGAGATTGACAGAATGGTCAAGGATGCTGAGGCTCATAAGGCGGAAGATGACAAGCGTAAGGCTGACATCGAAACCAAGAACAAGGCTGAAGCTTACATCAGCCAGATCGATGAGACTCTCAAGGCCAACAATCCGAATGTGACAGATGCACAGAAGGCTGAGGTCAAGAAGCTCAGAGATGAACTGCAGGCAGCCATCGACAAGAACGACATGGATACCCTGAAGACAAAGCTGGATGCTCTGGAAAAGGCAGCCAACGACATGGCTCAGGCTATGTATCAGCAGCAGGGTAATGCCCAGGCTGGCCAGCAGACCAACAGCAATACCGGCAGTAACAATGACAATCACAACAATGATGACGTTGTGGATGCCGATTTCAAGGAAAAGAAGTAAGCGAAAAGATAAACACGCAAACAGGATGCGGGGCAGCATACGCTCCGCATCCTGTTGCATGAAAGGAATAAGGAGGCTAGTTGTCAATGGCTGAGAAGAGAGATTATTACGACGTACTTGGCGTCTCCAGAAGTGCAAGTGCAGACGAAATCAAGAGCGCTTATCGAAAGCTCGCCAAGAAATATCATCCGGATCTGAACAAGGCACCGGATGCCGCAGAGAAGTTCAAGGAAGTCAATGAAGCATATGAGGTGCTCGGTGATGCCGACAAGCGTGCCAAATATGACCAGTTTGGCTTTGCAGGCGTAGACCCGCAGGCCGCAGCCGGCGGTGGTTTTGGCAACATGGGCGGTTTCAGCAACGGCAGCTTCGACGACCTCAACGATATCTTCTCCAGTTTCTTTGGCGGCGGCATGGGCTCTGGCTTCTCATCCTCAAGACGTACCTCCCAGGGTCCGCGCAAAGGCGAAGACAAGTTCATGCGCATGAACATCTCCTTCATGGACGCATGCTTTGGCAAGACTGAGACGATCAATCTGTCCGTGGATGAGAAGTGCGATGCCTGCGGCGGCACTGGCGCAGCCAGTCCCAGCGACATCGATACCTGCCCGCGCTGCCATGGCACAGGCCGTGTGATTACCCAGCAGAGAACAATGCTCGGCATCATGCAGACAGAATCCGAATGCCCGGAATGCCACGGCACCGGCAAGAAGATCCGCCGCTACTGCCCGAAGTGCAACGGCTCCGGCTATCTGCACAAGCGGGTATCCGTTGATGTCAAGATTCCGGCAGGCATCAACAGCGGCCAGCAGCTGCGTGTGGCCGGCAAAGGTGAGCGCGGTGTCAACGGCGGCCCGAACGGTGATCTCTACATTGAGATCAATGTTCTGCCCCATGACAAGTTTGTACGTGATGGCAAAACCATCTACCTGGACATTCCGGTCAGTGCCGTTGATGCAACACTTGGCTGCACACTGGATGTACCGACCATCCGCGGTGAAGTGACCATGAAGATTCCGGCTGGCACACAGAACGGTGCCCAGCTGAGACTGCGCGGGGAAGGTGTGCCGGATCTGCGCACCGGCCGCAATGGCGATCAGATCTGCACCGTCAAAGTACAGATTGACCGCACATTGACAAAGCGCGAAAAAGAACTGTATCAGGAACTGAAGGAGATTCAGGACAGCGGCCAGGGTGAAACCATTTGGCAGCGCTTCAAGAAGAACTTCTCCTGATTACAATACATCTCATCAATATTTAGCAAGGGAGGTGAGTGCGTATGAATATCGATCAGATGACAGAACAGCTGCAGACAGTCATTTCCAATGCTGTAACACTGGCACAGCAGAAGAGTAACAGCGAACTGTGCTGTGAACATGTACTGGCGGCAATGCTGTCAGACAATGGTCTGGATGGCATCTTCGAGCGTCTTGGTATAGACAAGACAAAGATGCTGGAAAGAGTCAATGATGAAATCTCACACCTTCCGAGTGCGGAAGGAACAGAACCCTCTTTGAGCAGGTATCTGGCGGAGGCAGATGCCAAAGCAAATGCCTGGATGAAGAAGGAGGGCGATACCTACATGAGCGAGGCAGCACTGCTGATTGGTATCTTCCAGTCCAGTGCACCAATTGCCCAGCAGCTGATGCGGCAGTTTGGCTTCACGGTTGAACAGATTGAGAAGGCCGAAGAGGACCGCAGAGGAGGCGTCAAGATGGATGACAAATCAAATGAAGCACAGCTGGATGCTTTGAAGAAATATGGACATGACCTGGTCCAGGATGTCAGAGACGGAAAGATTGATCCTGTCATTGGCAGGGATGATGAAATCCGCCGGGTCATTGAGATTCTCTCCCGTAAAACCAAGAACAACCCGATTCTGATTGGTGAACCTGGTGTTGGTAAGACCGCCATTGTCGAGGGTCTTGCCTGGCGTATCATGCGTGGGGATGTACCGCTGGGACTGCGCAACAAGCAGCTGATTGAACTTGATATGGGTGCATTGATTGCCGGTGCCAAGTACAGAGGTGAATTTGAGGAACGTCTCAAGGGTGTCCTCAAGGCTGTACAGAAGGCTAATGGCAACATCATCCTGTTCATTGATGAGATTCATAACCTTGTCGGTGCCGGTAAGACCGAAGGCTCCATGGATGCCGCCAACCTGTTGAAGCCGATGCTGGCAAGAGGCGAGCTCAAGTGCATCGGTGCCACAACCTATGATGAATACCGCAAGTACATCGAAAAGGATAAGGCACTGGAAAGAAGATTCCAGAAGATTCAGGTATCCGAGCCTACTGTCGAAGATACCATTGCGATTCTGCGTGGTCTGAAAGACCGCTTTGAATCCTACCATGGCGTGCAGATCAAAGATGAAGCTTTGGTCGCTGCGGCAAAACTCTCTGACCGCTACATCACCGACCGGTATCTGCCGGATAAGGCCATCGACCTGGTGGATGAGGCATGTGCCTGCATCCGTACCGAGATGGATTCCATGCCGGTGGAGCTGGATGAACTGCACCGCAAGATCATGACACTGCAGATTGAGCAGACATCTCTGAAAAATGAGACCGATCCGAAGGCAAAGGAGCGTCTTGCCCAGATTGACAAGGAACTTGCCGATCTGAATGAGAAGATGGAAGCCGGCACAAGCCAGTGGAAGTCTGAGAAGAAGCAGATGGATGCTGTCAAGGATGCCAAGGAGCAGCTGGAAAGAGCAAAGCTGGATCTGGAGCAGGCCCAGAACCGTGCCGATTATGATACCGCAGCCAAGCTGCAGTATGGTACGATTCCGGATCTGCAGAAGAAAATTGCGGATGCCGAGAAGAACGATGGCTCCAAGATGCTGCAGCAGATTGTCGATCAGAACATGATTGCCAAGATCGTTTCCCGCTGGACACACATCGATGTTTCCCGGCTGCAGTCTACTGAACGTCAGAAGATCCTGCATCTGCCGGATGCCCTGCGTAAAAGAGTCATGGGTCAGGATGAAGCACTGACCCTTGTATCTGATGCCATTATGCGTTCCAAGGCTGGCATTCAGGATGAAAACAGACCGCTTGGTTCCTTCCTGTTCCTTGGTCCTACCGGTGTTGGTAAGACAGAGGTCGCCAAGGCCCTGGCCGAGCAGCTGTTTGATGATGAAAGCAAGATCGTGCGTATCGATATGTCTGAATACATGGAGAAGTTCAGTGTTTCCAGACTGATCGGTGCTCCTCCGGGATATGTCGGCTATGATGAAGGCGGCCAGCTGACAGAAGCTGTACGCCGCAATCCTTACAGCATTGTCCTGCTGGATGAGATTGAAAAGGCTCACCCGGATGTCTTCAACATCCTGCTGCAGATTCTCGATGAAGGCAGACTCACAGATTCCAAGGGTGTCGTGGTTGATTTCAAGAATACGATCATCATCATGACTTCCAACCTTGGTTCTGAATATGCCTTTGAGACAGACCCTGCGGCCCGCAAACAGCACTATCTCAATGCGGTTCACAAGTTCTTCAAGCCGGAACTGATCAACCGTATTGATGAGATCATCGTCTTCAATGCCCTTGGCAAGGACGTACAGAAGCAGATTGCCGACAAGTTCCTTGGCATTCTCTCCAACCGTCTTGCCCAGAAGGATATTCATCTGGAAGTGACCGACAAGGCAAAGGACAGAATCATTGCCTGCGGCGTCGATCCGCAGTATGGTGCCCGTCCGATGCGCCGTCATATCCAGCGTGAAATTGAGACCGAAGTCGCCAAGGTTGTCCTGGCCAATCCGGATATCACCGGCAAGACAATCGTGGTGGATGCGGACGATAACAAGTATCTTGTCAGCCTGCGCTGAGGGATCACAAGGATTGCATGAATGCATGCAGTCCTTTTTCTTTGCGCAGAATCAAAACCGCGGTAAAATCAGCAGATGGAAACGGAAGGTGAACATTCATGTCAGATGAAAAAAGCAGAGAAAAAGTCATAGTTCATACATCACTGACCGGCATTATTGCCAACCTTGCCCTGGTCGGCTTCAAGATGGCCGTCGGCTTTGTGTCAGGATCCATCGCTGTGATTCTGGATGCCATCAATAACCTGTCTGATGCACTGAGTTCGATCATTACGATCATCGGCATCCGTCTGGCCGCAAAGAAACCGGACGCCAAACATCCGATGGGATACGGCCGCGTTGAATACCTTTCAGCACTCATCGTGTCTGCTCTGGTATTGTATGCCGGCATCACATCCCTGGTAGAATCCATCAAGAAGATCATTCATCCATCCGCAGCGGATTATTCCATGGTGTCATTGATCATCATCGCGGCGGCTGTGATTGTCAAATTCCTGCTGGGCCGCTATGTATCCCGTCAGGGCAGAAAGGTAGACAGCGCTGCATTGGTAGCATCAGGCTCAGATGCCTCCTTTGATTCCCTGGTATCTCTTTCCGTGCTGCTCAGTGCAATTCTCTATCTGACAACCCATATTTCCATTGAAGCATATGTGGGTGCTGCCATTGCCGTATTGATCATCAAGAGCGGCCTGGAAATGCTGCAGGGGACCCTGGATGATATCCTTGGCATGAGCATTGATAAAAACATGGCCCATGCCATCAAGCAGTATGTCAAAGGACTGGATCCAGCCATTCATGGCGCCCATGATCTGATCCTGCATAACTATGGCCCATCCCATTTTGTCGGCTCGATCCATATCTCTATTCCGGATACGATGAATGCCGAGCAGATTGACAGCCTTACCAGAAAGATCACCGATGCTGTCTATCAGAAATTCGGCGTCCTGCTGGTCGGTGTCGGTATTTATTCCTGCAATACAAAGGATGATGCGGCGGCAAAGATGAGACAGCAGGTACAGCAGATTCTTTCTGATCATGAAGGCTTCATGCAGATGCATGGCTTCTATGTCGATGAGAAAAAGAAGTACTGCAGCTTTGACATCATCCTGAACTGGAATGTGCCTGACCGCCAGGCATTGTACGACCACATGAAAAAAGATGTCGAGAATGCGTTCCCGGATTATACCTTCCGGATCACACTGGATCTTGACATCTGAATCTTACAGCAGGTTTTCCTTCAGCCACATTACCGCCCCATCTTCCAGATTGGACAAAGCAAGCTGATCGGCCTGCTGTTTTACTTTTGGCATGGCATTGCCCATGGCAACACCAATGCCAGCCTCCTGCAGCATCGATATATCATTTTCACCATCCCCGATTGCCACAATTGCTTCTTTTGATATGTGCATATACTTCTGCACGGCTTTGACAGCGGCACCTTTGGATACACCAAAGGGCTGGATTTCAAGCCAGGTGGCGTTGACAAAGTAAATGGCAAACACAGAAGGATCTAGATGGCTGGCAAAGGCTTTGAGAATCCAGGGAAAGGACGCAAAGCAGAGCTTGTTGATGTGATCCGGGGCAATATCCTTTAACCGCTGCAGATGGTGGGGATAGTGGGGCTTATGGGTGATTTTGTGATACAGCCAGTACAGTCCCTGATACAGTCTGCCAAAGGGCAGAAACCATCCGGGACAGGTATGCAGGAATTCTTCTCCCTTTGAGAAAGAACATACCATCGGATAATGCTTCATCAAACCAAACAGCTGTCTTGTTTCCTCATGATCAAGATCCGGCAGATGCTGCAGGATGGTGCCATCGCTTTTGCAGGTGATCTGGCCGTTGAGACAGCCAGCATAGTCAAAAGGAATATCTTCCATGATGCGCTGGATGGAATACAGCGGACGTCCGGAGCAGATCATGATGGCAATGCCTTTTGCATGCAGTGCCTGCAGCACCACTTTGCCTTGTTTGGATATATGGCCGGACATGGACAGCAGGGTACCATCCAGATCCAGGATGACAAGACGTATCTGATTCATGAAAGAGATTTTATTCCCGGCTGGTGTGTAAGACAAGCATGAAATGGTATAATGTCCCGTGTGTCAAAGGAGTCTGTTATGGGAAACGCATTAAACATTATTTTTATTGCCGGCTTTGGAACACTTGGCATTGCCATGATAATCCGCTATGCCGGCATCAGAAAGCAGGTCATTGTACAGGACAAGATGTGGAACGGTCTGCGGATCGGCTTCGGCATGATCGAAATTCTTGCACTGGTCTCTCTGTTTTCAACCAATAATACAATTCTGGATTATCTGCGAATCTTTGCCATGGTGCTGGCATGCTCAGCATATATGGTTGTGCGTGACGGCATGGGAGAAAACGGCCTTGTTCACAATGGTAAGCTGATTCCCTGGCAGCTGGTAAGAGCCTGGGACTATGAAGATACCAAGAAGCGCTATGAAGTCTATTATACGATTGAATCCACCAATCCCAAGAAACCGGATAAGTACAGCACGATTGAGATCGACTATGATCCCGGCAATAAAGAGCAGGTTAAAAAGTTCCTGCAGGTAAACCTGGCCCGCAAATATACCCGTATGAAGCGCAAGTAAGCAGCATAGCCTGCTTGCTTTTTTTACATATGCAAAACATTGACAACACAATTGAGAATGGATACGATGGAATAGTCAAATTGACTACAAGGAGGAAATGTGGAAAAACTTTGCCAGAGTGATCATGCATCTGACAATGTGCCTTCCATTGAAGTGGCTTTGATTCTGATGACCGTTGTGCAGGACAGTCTGAAAATCCTGCTGGTCAGAAGGAATGAAGAGCCATGCAAGGGTGACTGGGCACTGCCGGAGGGTAGAGTGGCAATGGATGAAGATATGGATGATGCCGTGGTGCGTGCTCTGCGCGCCCAGACGCATATTTCCAAATATGCGTATTTCCGGCAGCTGTATACCCTTGGCAATGCCTCCAGGCATGGCCATGACAACAGAATCATGACAACGGCATACTTGTCTTTAACGCCGCAGGAGAATCTGAAAAAATGCAGCGAAGAGAAAAACGAGCAGATGGCATGGTTTCAGATCAATAAGAAAACGGTACAGCTGTCAGATGGCGGCAGAACAAGTGTTCTGACCATGTCACTGGAAGAAAGCGGCATTGTGATGCGCTATGAGGTCAAGGACAAGGCTATGCACAACTATGTGGAAACACGGTCCCGCCGCATGGCAGATTCCAATGCATCGCTTGCCTTTGACCACATCAAGGTCATCAATATGGCCATGGATCAGGTACAGCACCGGGCTGCTTCCACCGGCATCATGTTCAACCTGCTGCCAAAGGAATGCACACTGCGGCAGATGCAGACAACCTATGAAGCTATGATCGGTAAAAAGACCGATACAGGCAATTTCCGGCGTGATATCCGGAAGATGTTAACCGATACCGGCCGCAAGACAAAGGTAAACGGAAGAATGTGTGAGCTGTATACATTCAATCCCATGTATACCTATCTGAAGGAGAACTTATGAAACATGTACTTGTCGTTGTCGACATGCAGAAAGATTTTGTCGACGGCGCCCTTGGTACGAAAGAGGCACAGCAGATTGTGCCGGCCGTTGTACAGGCCATTCTGGATCCCGGCTACGATACAGTGATTGCGACGCTGGATACCCATGATGAAAACTACCTGCACAGCCAGGAAGGAAAATATCTTCCAGTAGAACACTGCATCAAGGGAACACCAGGCTGGCAGCTAGTGCCGCAGGTGAAAGAGGCATTGACCAAAAGAAATGCGCAAATCATCGAAAAGCCGACTTTCGGCAGTCTTGCCTTGATGGAGCTGCTGCAGAAGGAACAGCCTGAAGATGTGACCTTATGCGGTCTTTGCACGGATATCTGCGTTTTGAGCAATGCGATGCTGATCAAGACCGCACTGTATCAGAAAGATGTGTATATTCTGAAAGAGGCAACCGCTGGCGTAACACCGGAAAAAAAGAAAAGTGCACTGGATGCGATGGCATCCTGTCAGATTCAGATGAAATAATGAAGGAGAAAAGAAATGAGTATTCATGTTGAACCGTATGTACCGGATGAAGATTATGACAATCCGGCAATGGTAACTGATTTTTATGAATTTACAATGGCAAACTGCCTGTTCCTGCATGGCTTCAAGGATACGGTCATGGTCTTTGATATGTTCTTCCGGGAAAATCCGGATAATCTTGGCTATTCGATCAGCTGCGGCCAGGACAAGCTTGTCAAGTTCCTGCTGAACTATCACTTTACCGAGAAGGACATCACATGGCTGCGTACAAAGGGCATGAGCGAGGAATTCTGTGAATACCTGCGCACATACCGCTGGAAGGGCAGTGTGTATATGTTAAGAGAAGGCACGGTTGCCTATCCGCAGGTACCGATGGTCCGCATTGAGTGCGATATGGCCGGTGCCATCCTGATTGAAACATACCTTCTGCAGACAATGAACTTCCACAGCCTGATTGCCACCAAGGCAACCAGAATCACCGGTCTCAACCTGCACAGACCTCGCAATGTCATGGAATTCGGTACCAGACGTGCTCAGGGTGAAAGTGCCGGCAATGACGGTGCTTATGCGGCAGTACTTGGCGGCTGTGTCGGTACAGCCAACTGCCTGGCAGAAATGAAATATGGACCGGATGTCAAGGCCGTGGGTACCATTGCCCATTCCTTCATTGAGTTCTATCCGTCTGAGTATGAAGCCTTCAAGGCCTATGCGGAAACCTATCCGGAGAATGTATCTCTGCTGCTGGATACGTATTCTATCTTTGAATCCGGTCTGCCGAATCTGATCAAGATTGATGATGAGATGATCCGCAAGTACCCGAACGATCCTAACAAGCGTGTCAAGAGTGCCCGTATTGATTCCGGCGACCTGGCAAGAGGCTACAAGAAGCTGCGCAAGGCTCTGGATAAGGCTGGCAAGCCATACATCAAGCTGGTCGCTTCCAATGCCCTGGATGAAAAGAAGATGAGCGATATGGAACTGTATGAAGATGCGCACTTTGATTCCTATGGCGTCGGTGAAAATCTGATTACTTCTTCCACGGATCCGGTCTTTGGCGGTGTCTATAAGCTGGTTGCTGTCAAGAATGCCGATGGCACGTATACACCAAAGATGAAGTGCTCTGATTCCGCATCCAAGGCAATCATCCCTGGCAAGCTGATGGCATGGCGTGTGTTTGATGAAGAAGGCAAGGGACAGTGCGATATCATCTCTATGGATGATGAAGAGATTGAGGCAGGTAAGCCGATTGAAGTCATCAATCTGGATCCGGATGAGCTTGATAGACACAAGGTCATTACGCCGTGCCACGTTGAAAAGATCCTGGTGCCGCACATCATCAATGGTGAGCTTGCCATAGATCTGCCGACCATTGCCCAGAAGAAAAACTATATCCGTGAACAGCTGGAGAACAGAGTCTGGGAATCTGAGCTGCGTCCGGAAATGCCGCACAAGCATTATGTCGATCTGACTCTGAAAGTTGCCAAGGTAAGATCTGACATGTATGAAAAGCTGCATGGCGGTGAACTTTGATGAACGTGCTGGCCTTCTTTGGCGCCTTTAATCCGCCAACCATCGCCCATATCAATCTGGCCAAAGAAGCTCTGGATCAGTGCGGACTGGAAAAGGTGATCTTTGTGCCAAGCCAGGACAGCTATGTCCGTGAGGTACAGAAGAAAAGCTTTTCCTTCTCGAACAAGCAGCGGCTCGATATGCTGCATGCCATTGCGAAAAACAGGCAGTGGATGCTGGTGGATGAAGAAGAGCTCCTGCTTGATTACCAGCCGCGCACCTATGATACGCTTTGCTCGCTTGAGAAGCAGGGATACCATGCTCATCTGTTAATGGGCTCTGACAAACTGAAAGAACTGCAGACCGGCTGGAAACACGTGGAGGAAATTGTGCACCAGTTTGGCATTGTATGCATGTCACGCAGTCAGGATGATGCCGCAAAGTTGATTCAAAGTGATCCCTATCTTGCCTCACTGGCAGATGGCATTCAGGTTGTGACAGTCAATACAAAATACAGAGATATCTCCAGTTCCAAGGCACGCCAGCTGTTTCTGATTCTGCAGGAACCTGGCAGCCACTATCGTGAGGCAGATGAGCTCAGGCAGATTCTGCCGGAAGAACTGCATGGATTGAGGAACTACTTATGATCAGGAATCACATGATCAAGATCGGCACCTGTGTGCCGCGCCTGAAAGTCGCAGATGTCAAAGCCAATACAGAGGAAATCTGTGCATTGATCCAGTCTTCTGACTGCAGTCTGCTTGTGTTCCCGGAGCTTTGCATCACCGGTTATACTTGTGCAGATCTGTTTGGCTCGGATGCACTCATACAGCAGGCTCAAGATGCTCTGCTGCAGATTGCCCAGGCAACAAAAGAACACAGTGGGGCTGCCGTAGGCTTACCCATCGCATATGGAAACTGCCTGTATAACTGTGCAGCATTATGCGCCAATGGCAAAGTAATGGCCATCATCCCCAAGATCAATATTCCTACTTACAGTGAATTCTATGAATCCCGCTGGTTTGCCTCTGGAAAAGACATCAGAAACAAGGAAATCATGATCAATGATCAGCCGGTTCCCTTTGGCTGGGATGTTCTTGTCCAGGATGAAAAAACGGGTGCTGTGATCGGCATGGAAATCTGTGAGGATCTCTGGGTGGCGGATAAGCCATCGACCCATGCTGTACTGGCTGGGGCAAATGTTATCCTGAATCTTTCGGCATCCGATGAAATCATTGGGAAGAAAGATTACCGCAGACAGATGATCACACAGCAGAGTGCGGCATGCTATTGTGCCTATGCATATGCTTCCAGCGGCAATGATGAATCCAGCACTGACCTTGTATTTTCGGGGCATTGTCTGATTGCCGAAAACGGCAGACTGCTGTCTGAGCAGTTTGACAAGGACAGACCGTATATCAATACCGCCATCATTGATCTGGATACGATTTCCTATAACAGAAGACATCAGAATACATTTGGCTTTGAGATGGATGGATACAGGCATGTCAATGTCAGCCTTTCACCATTGGCTGATCAAAGTGAAATCACATCATCCCAGCTTGCCAGTGTTCTGCAAAAGGAAAAGTATCAGATCAGCCGCAGTCCGTTTGTGCCATCTGATGCAAAGGAGCGCGGTGAAAGAAGCAGATCGATTCTTGCCATTCAGGCAGCTGGGCTTGCCACCCGGGTCAGAAACACCGGCATTCACAATCTTGTGATCGGTATTTCCGGCGGTCTGGATTCTACGCTGGCCCTGCTTGTATGCCATGAAGCGAAAAAGAAGTGCAAAGACATCCACATCATAGCCTATACGCTGCCTAACGAGGGCAATACAACCTCGCATACGTATAACAATGCCAAAGCTTTGATGAACATGCTTGCGGATGAGTGCCGTGAGGTTGCCATCAATGCCGGTGTTAACAGCCATCTCAAGGATATTGGCCATGCATTGACATATCAGGGCAGCTCTGATACCGCTTATGAAAATGCCCAGGCCAGAATGCGCACCTATATCCTGATGGATGCAGCGAATATGGAAAACGGTCTGGTTGTCGGCACCGGCGATCTTTCTGAGCTGGCCCTGGGATGGTGCACCTACAATGGCGATCATATGTCCATGTATGCTGTTAATACATCCGTTCCTAAAACACTTGTGCAGTACATCTGCCGAAGCTATGCGGATACCTGTGGAAACAAGGAACTGGCCGATGTGCTGTACAGCATCTGTGATACGCCGATCACACCGGAATTAACGCCAAGTGACAACGGTAAGATTGCCCAGAAGACAGAAGAAAAGATCGGCAAATACGACCTGAATGATTTCTTCCTGTTCTATACACTGCGCTATGGCATGGATCCCCAGAAGGTCATTGCCTTTGCATTGTGTGCCTATCCGGAGCTGGATCTGCAAGCAGTCAAAGAAGCTGCCATGCGTTTCTATAAGCGTTTCTTCCAGCAGCAGTTCAAGCGCAGCTGTCTGCCGGATGGACCAAAGGTTGGCTCGGTGACACTCAGCCCAAGAGGTGACTGGAGAATGCCATCGGATGCCAGTGCGGCTCTATGGCTGCAAAGGGTAAAAGAAGCACAATAACCGTAAATCATGATCAAAAGCATTCAGATCCGCTCATTGGCCAGCATATATGCCATGCCAAAGATCAATGAGGAAATCGAGCAGCATCTGACCATTTCCTCTTCCGGCAGAATCTGGCTGAGCAGATATGGCTTTTCCCTGACATCCAGCTATCCGCTTTTAAAGAAGGAATATGCAAAGATTGTTAAGGAATCAGCGGATACGCTGTTTGCATATCTACAAGAATATCTCAGACATCCCGATAATAGCTGTGTCTGTGATGCCGGTGTATGGACATTGACGATCCGCTATGATGACCGTCCAGCGCTCTCCATCAGCGGTCCGATGATGGATCAGGTCTATGTTGGAGATGTCAACATCTCTGACTGGATCCGGAAGAATATTCCACTGAAAAACCTGATGGCCTTTGGCGATGATGGTGAGGATGCATGATCATTTCATGATCACGATGAGCTCTTCAGAAATGGAGAGCTTTTTCTCTGGACGCATCTTCATGACTCTTTCTGCTTCAAAAAAAGTGGAGGCTATGCCGGTTACTGGCTATAATTGAAACGGTAAAGGAGCTGAAAAAACAAATATGGAAATTTCACCACTTCAGAAAGAAAGACTTCAGTATCAGCCGAAGCTGCCTGGAATGCTGAGAGGCGGTATTGCCAATATCAGTGTTCAGGAGGGTGAGGAAACACAGAGTGTTGCCGATCAGGAGAAGATCAAGTCTCTTTTCCCGCTGACGTATGGCAAAAGAGAGATTACCTTTGTTAAGGGCACCAATACTGCCCCGGCAAAGAAGCAGGTTGTCGGTGTCATCCTGTCCGGTGGACAGGCACCTGGCGGACACAACGTCATCTGCGGTCTGTATGATGCCCTGAAGGCTGCCAACAAGGACAATGTTCTGCTTGGCTTCAAGGGTGGTCCTTCCGGACTGACTGACGACAAGTATGTCGAGTTCGACGATGCTTTCATCAATGCCTACAGAAACACAGGTGGATTTGATATCATCGGATCCGGCCGTACAAAGATTGAAACACCGGAGCAGTTCGCTGCTGCTGAGGCTACGGCAAAGCGCCATGGCCTGACTGCTGTTGTCATCATCGGCGGCGATGATTCCAACACAAATGCAGCTGTACTGGCTGAATACTTTGCTGCTCACAAGAGCGGTGTACAGGTCATTGGCTGCCCGAAGACCATCGATGGCGATCTGAAGAATGACGACATCGAGTGCTCTTTCGGTTTCGATACAGCTACCAAGACATATTCCGAGCTGATCGGCAACATTGAAAGAGATGCCAACTCTGCCAAGAAGTACTGGCACTTCATCAAGGTCATGGGCCGTTCTGCTTCCCATGTTGCCCTGGAGTGTGCTCTGGAGACACAGCCGAACATCTGCCTGATCGGTGAGGAAGTCGCTGCCAAGAAGATGTCTCTGTCTCAGATTGCTGATCAGATTGCTGACTCTGTTGTGGCAAGATCCAAGACAGAAGGCAACTTCGGTGTTGTGATCGTACCGGAAGGCATCGTTGAATTCGTTCCTGAATTCGGTACTCTGATCTCTGAGATCAACGAACTGCTGGCTGGTGAAAAGACAGCTGAGTTCAATGCCCTGCCTAGCTGGGAAGATAAGAAGGCTTATATCAAGAAGGGCCTGACAGAAGCTTCCTGGAATGTCTTCGACATTCTGCCGGAGAACATTCAGCAGCAGCTCTTCCTGGAAAGAGACCCGCATGGCAACGTACAGGTTTCTCTGATTGAGTCTGAGAAGCTGTTCTCCCAGATGGTTGCCAAGAAGCTCGAGGAAAGACGTGCCAAGGGTGAATACAATGGCAAGTTCTCTGCCCAGCATCATTTCTTCGGTTATGAAGGCAGATGCGCATTCCCGTCCAACTTCGACGCTGACTACTGCTACAGCCTGGGCTACAATGCCTGCATGCTGATTCAGTATGGATACACTGGATATCTGTCCAAGATTTCCAACCTGTCCAAGCCGGCTGAGCAGTGGGTTGCCGGTGGTATGCCGATCACCAAGATGATGAACATGGAAAGAAGAAACGGTGAAGACAAACCGGTTATCCGCAAGGCTCTTGTGGATCTGGATGGCAAGCCGTTCCAGTACTTCGCTGCTCACAGAGCAAAGTGGGCTGTTGAGACAGACTACCTGTATCCGGGTGCAATTCAGTACTACGGACCTTCTGATGTCTGTGATCTGACAACCAGAACACTGGCTCTGGAAAAGGGCGAGTAATCACAATTCTTGCAATGACAGCTTCTGCATCCGCAGAGGCTGTTTTTGTTTTCTGCTACAATAGAGACAGCAAACCGAAAGGAATGACCATCATGAAAAATCTGCTTGTCATAGGTGCTGCCTGTACAGATGTCCTGCTCAAAGTGGACCATCTGCCCGTTACCGGTGAAGATCTCAACCTGCAAAGCCAGCAGTTGTCCATTGGCGGCTGCGGCTATAATGCCGCATTATGTCCCTATGCCAATGGCATCGATGTCACACTTGCATCTCCTGTTGGCAAAACCGGTATCTACAGCAGCTATGTACGCAATGCCATCACAAACATCGGCATACAGGGCCCCTATGATAGCGAAGGAGAAAACGGCTGTACCTACTGCCTTGTTGAAAACAGCGGTGAGCGCACTTTCCTTTCTCTGCATGGGGCAGAATTTGGCTTTGATCCTGCTGCCATACCAGAAAGACATTATGACTATGTCTATGTTTCCGGCCTGCAGTTGGAAGAAACGGATGGACAGGCCATCATGGCCTGGCTGTCACATGCGGATATCGGCACCATGATTTATGCGCCCGGACCCCGGCTTGCCAGCATTCCTGCTGACCGCACACAGGCAATGCTTGACATGCATGCAATGATACACTGCAATGCACATGAAATCACACTGTTTCCTGGCTGTGACGGGTTATCCGTACCGGAAGCTGCCATGCATGTATGGCAGCAGACGCACCAGGCAGTCATTGTTACACTGGGTGAAAAGGGAACGTATTACATAGATATGAATGGGATGGAAAACCGTGTGCCATCTGAAAAAGCAGAAGTAGCAGATACCATCGGGGCAGGCGATGCTCACTGCAGTGCCTTGATGACAGGATTATGTATAGGATACAGTCTGAAAGAGAGCGTGATGACTGCAAACAAGGTGGCAAAGGAAGTGTGTGAAACAAACGGTGCTGTACTTTCCCTGGATCATTACCGCCGCTGTTTTGGAAAGGAATGATGAGGATGAATGGCGAAGACAAACTGTATGCGATGAAGCTTTCAAAGATCTATCCTGCCCTTGTCAATAAAGCTGTGCGCAAGGGCAGAAGAAAAGAAGAAGTGGACCAGGTGATCTGCTGGCTGCTGGGATATGACAAAGACGGTCTGCAGAAGATGCTTGATCAGGATCCTGACTACAGAACTTTCTTTCTGCAGGCACCGTGCTATAACAAGAATGCAGAAAGCATCCATGGCCGTATCTGCGGCATCAAAGTGGAAGCCATAGAAGATCCTTTGTACCGCCATATCCGCCAGCTTGATAAGCTGGTAGATGATTTAGCCAAAGGAAAACCGATCGATCAGATATTGAGGAAGGAGGTGTGAGAAATCATAATGATGAACATCACGCCGATTGCCCACAGCTCATTCCTGATTGAAACAAGTGAGAGGTATCTGCTGTTTGACTGGGCGATGGGATCACTGCCTGCAATGGGCAGTGATAAGCCACTGTATGTCTTTGTCAGCCACAGCCACTTTGACCATTACGATCCAAAGATTTTTTCCCTACATGCAGAGAAGTTTATTCTTTCTGATGAGATCAATGACAGTCTGGCAAGACGGGACGATGTGATCCATCTCCATGTACATCAGAGCATATCGATCGATGGCATGCGCATCATGGCGCTGGCATCCAATGATCTAGGCTGTGCCTTTGTCATTGATACAAAAGATGGCAGTATCTACCATGCTGGCGATCTCAATAACTGGTGGTGGGATGGCGATGAAGAAGACCGGAAACTTGCGGATTTCTATCACCGGGAATTATCCCTGATCAAAGGAAAGCATTTTGCATGTGCCATGATTCCTTATGATCTGCGCATCAAGCAGCCAGATTATGGAATCAAAGATTTTCTGCAGTACTGCACTGCAGAAAGAATTTATCCGATGCACTGGAACGCATCCAGACAGGAAGTGATGCAGAGAATCAAAACAGATCCTGTCATGAAAGGAATTCAGAATGTATACTTTTAACCACTTTAACTTTAATGTTTCAGATCTGCAGAAAAGTCTGCAGTTTTATCACGATGCACTGGGACTGCAGGAAATTTCCCGTACAGAAAATGATGATTTTACGATTGTGTTTCTGGGAGACGGCCATACGGGTTTCCGTCTGGAACTGACCTGGCTGAAGAATCATCCTCAGAAATATGATCTTGGCGAACAGGAATTCCATCTTGCCTTGACAGCATCCGACTTTGCAAAGGCCCATGCCTATCACAAGAGCCATAACTGGATCTGCTTTGAAAATGAAGCCATGGGCATCTATTTTCTGGAAGATCCGGACGGCTACTGGATTGAGATCGTGCCGGATGGAAGCTATATGGAAGCTCATACAAAGTAAAAGGAAGTGAAGATTATGGAAGTCAGATTGAACGATGTGATCGATGCGATTGAGCAGATGCAGGATAACGAAGAAGCCTGGTATGATCCAAGAAGACAGCAGATTGTCTTCGATCATCCGGATGATGCGGAAATGGAACGGTTTATCCGTCTGCCGGACAAATATGACCGCAATGATTATCACAACATGAAACTGTTCATTGCCGGCCTGGATGATGAAGGTGAAAAGGACTGGCTGTACAATGCTATCACCGGACAGGGTGCCTTCCGGCGTTTCCGGGCTGCCTGTGACAAGTTTCATATTCTGAATGACTGGTATGACTTTGAAGATGCCTGCCACAGAGATCTTGCTATTGACTGGTGTGAAGCCCATGGCATTGTCTACCGTCTGGACCGTGACAATGATGATGAGGATGAGGAAGATGATGATGTCTCTGATTTCCTGCAGGAAGATTATTCTGAACCGGTGCAGGAACCAGAAGAAGAACCAGCTCCTTTTGTCCCGTTCCATATTGTTGCTCTGCAGGAAAAGAATCTGGAAAATGCACTTGTTCTCTATGATGATTACCGTCATGAAGTGCTGCATCTGCCATCAGACCTGCAGGCTGCTGAAGAAGATCTGTATCATGTGCTGTCCGCAGGAGAACATGCCTATGCCGTCAGTGATCACGGCCGCCTGATCGGCCTGGCCATCGTTGAAAACACAGCAGATGCCCTTGTGTTGCATGATCTGTATGTCATCAAAGATATGCGCAGAAACGGCGTCGGCCATCTGCTTGTATCACAGGTGAAACAGCTTGCCAAGGAAGCAGATAAGCCATGCCTGCTGTATGTGCCGGCTATCAGTTCCGCTTCTGCCTCGTTCTTCCTGCATGAAGGATGGCAGCTGACCAAGCGCGTGGAAATGTATCTGGAATAACGGGCATCCGGCTTATATAAGAAGCAGGAACTTTGCTATCATGATGTCAAAACAAGGAGAATAACTATGCTTGCAATTGGTACAAAAGCCCCCGATTTCACTCTGATGGATCAAAATGGAGAAACGCATTCCCTGCATGAATATGCCGGTACAAAGGTCATCCTGTACTTCTATCCCAAAGACAATACACCCGGCTGCACAAAGGAAGCCTGTAACTTCGGTGAACTGTATCCCCAGATCACAGAAAAGGGTGCCATTGTGCTTGGCATCAGTAAGGACAGTGTGAAATCTCACAAGAACTTCGCAGAGAAATATCATCTGCCGTTTACACTGCTTTCCGATCCGGACCATACCGTCATTGAAGCCTATGATGTCTGGAAGGAAAAGAAAAACTACGGACGCACCTATATGGGCATTGTCCGCAGCACCTATCTCATTGATGAAAACGGCATGATTGTCAAAGCCATGGGCAATGTGAAACCGGCCGAAAATCCAGGCCAGATGCTGGAGGCACTGCATTGATCGTCATCCTTTCTCCTGCTATGCGCATGATCAAAGATGATGGCATGACGCCATTGTCTTCACCTATCTTTCCTGATCAGACAAAGAAGATTGATGAGGCGCTGCAGCAGCTGTCTTTGCCCCAGCTGGCTAAGGTTTGGCTTTGCAGTGAGAAAGCTGTACAGAAGTTCTATCAGGCATATCTGCAGGAACCAAGAGAAAAAGAGGTGACTCCGGCTATTCTGAGCTTTGCCGGCATTGCCTATCAATATCTTGGTCCTTCTGCATTCACAGATGAGCAGTTTGCCTGGGTGCAGAACCATGTCCGCATTCTTTCCGGATACTATGGCGTCCTGAAACCCATGGATGGGGTAGTCCCATACCGGCTGGAGATGAAATCACCGCTTTCTGTTGGAAAGACAAAGGATCTTTATGCTTTCTGGCAAGACAGCCTGTACCAGAATTGTCTGGATGATGACCATGTGATTTTGAATCTTGCCTCCAAAGAGTACAGTAAAGCGGTTGAGCACTACTGCACAAAGCATGACCGCTTTGTAAATGTCTATTTTGAAGAGCATGAAAAGGGCAGATATGTCACAAAAGGCGTCTATGCCAAGATGGCTCGAGGGGATATGACAGCCTGGCTGGCAGAGAAGCAAGTTGATGATGTGGAAATGGTAAAGCAGTATGACCGTATGCACTATCACTTTGACAAAGCCAGATCCGATGATACACATTTCCATTTTGTAAGAGAAAGCAAGGTGCAGGGTTGACCTGTGCCTTTTTCTTCTGGTGAATGAAATCATTTGTTTTCGAATGGTGCTTTGGCAGATATAATGGGATAACGAGGTATAACAATGGACTGGAAGACATATTTTAACGAGCGTAATCTGCATAAAGGACTTGCTTTGTGGAAGGCAAGGGCAGTCCTTAACTGTAAGGATAATGGGGATGAAGTGACAGGAAGAGTCCGTGAATCCGGCAGAATCTATCTGACTTCAGTGGATCTGAGTGATAACTTTCATGCGTCCTGCACCTGCCGCAATGCTGCGATGGGAATGCGGTGTGCCCATATGGCCGCACTGCTGTATGCCCGTGATGCCCGGCGGCATCATCAGATTGATGTCCATAAGCCGCTGTTTGATGCCCGCAAGGATGAAAAGTGCTATTTTAACCTTGCCCGTATTTTCAAGGATGTCCAGATTCCAACAGAAGTCATACGCCAGGCAAGGATATTTGTCATGGATAAAACAGTCACCTTTGAGGGTGTCCATACTGCTTATTTCAGCAATTATGGCCTCAGTGACAGCAGTGAGCAGTCACTGATCATTGACGGCCACATTGGCACTGGTGATGATCAGGAACGTGTACAGGTAATTGTAACCCATGATCGTTATGTCGGCGGTACATGTGATGTCGATTATATTTATTCGTCATATTATACCAGCCGTCTGTGTGCCCACCAGCTTGCTCTGCTGATCCTGGCTGAGGAAACCATCCAGCATTACAATCTTGGTGATGCCACAGACTATGGTGCCGCCCAGTTCCTGACTGCTTTTGCAGAGAAAAGAACATCCCGCCGCCTGAAGGAGATCGGCACAAAGAACAATGTCATCCAGCTGAAGCCAAGACTGACCATCACAGATGATGACAAGCTGGAACTCAGTATGAAGATTGGTACGGGCAAACTGTACCTGATCAAGGATATGTCCGCACTGCTTTCTCAGAAAGACAGTGGAGAGATTGTCAAACTCGGCAAGAACAATGAAATCAATTTCGGCATGCAGGATTTTCTGCAGGAAGATGAGAAGTACTACCGTTTTCTGCGTACTCAGGTTCAGGAATCAAAAGCAGAATTTGCCCGCTTTATGCGGCGCTACTATGACAGCTATTCCTACTCCCGGCCATCGTTTCCCGGCATCAAGAACAGGATTGAACTGTCCGATCATGCCCTGGATACGTTCTTTGATACGGCAGAAGGCGATGTCATCGAATTTGTGGACAAGCGGCCCCATGGCAGCTCTGCCAGTTCTCTGCATCTGAAAGAAGGAGAAGCAAAGCTGACCCTGGCTTTGCATACCAGCATTGATGATGAGCGCAATGTGCAGGCTGTGGATCTGCAATTGCCGCGCAGCCAGGTCTTTCATGGTTCCCAATATTACTATGCCTTACAGGGAGATATACTGTACCGCCTGAGTCAGAAAGAAGCAGAAATGCTGGATACCATGGGCTTTGGCAGCCATGGCAGCGATCATATCCGGATCGGTATGCGCCGTCTTTCCGAATTCTATTACCACATTCTGCCTGTTCTGCAGCAGTCCGGCTTCTTTGAAATCCAGGAAGATGAAGGCATTGCTGAAATCGTACCGCAGGAAGGCACCTATGATTTCTATCTGGACCGCCATGACGATATCCTGACTCTGGCAGCGCAGGTATCCTTTGGTGATGTCAGTTATCGGATTATCGATGATCATTGGGCTGATTATCAAAACTCACCGCTGCGTGATCATACCTATGAGCGTGAAATCCTGGATACCGTGCAGCTGTATTATCCGGACTATGATGCTGAACATCATCAGTTTTCAGCAGATGCGGATGATGATACGATCTACAGCATATTAAGTGAAGGCATCAAGGCACTGATGATGTTTGGCGAAGTGCATGTGACCGATGCCTTTGACAAA
Source organism: Lactimicrobium sp. (assembly GCF_036453465.1). Classification (NCBI taxonomy): domain Bacteria; kingdom Bacillati; phylum Bacillota; class Erysipelotrichia; order Erysipelotrichales; family Erysipelotrichaceae; genus Lactimicrobium; species Lactimicrobium sp. Next base: position 10,128 of record NZ_JAZHUW010000011.1, on the reverse strand, counting down.
CTGCGCATCCGCAGAACACCGGTTGTATCCATTGGTGTACGCACAGAGAACAATCTGCTGGATCTTTCCATTGCCACCCATGATATGAGCGAGGAAGACCTGCTGGCTTTGCTTGACAGCTACAAGCAGAAGAAAAAGTATCACCGGTTAAGCAATGGTGACTTCATTGAACTGGATCAGAATGATTCTCTGGATGTTCTGTCTGCCTTGTTTGATACGATGAATGTTTCACTGGATGAATTTACCAACGGCAAGATGCAGCTGCCTCTTTACAGAGCACTGTATATTAACAAGCTGCTCGAGGAACATGACAGTGTTGCCGCAGAGCGTGACCGTACGTTCCGCAATCTGATCCGCAACTTTGAAAATGTGCGCAATTCAGATTATGAAGTACCGGCCAGCCTGCAGAATACCATGCGCAGTTATCAGATTTATGGCACTGAGTGGATGCATACTCTTTTAACATGCGGTTTTGGCGGTATCCTGGCCGATGATATGGGCCTTGGCAAGACGCTGGAAACCATTGCGCTTCTGCTGTCACGCAAAGAAGAGGGGATTGCAAAGCCATCACTTGTAATCACACCGGCATCCGTTGTCTATAACTGGATTGAGGAGTTCCACCGCTTTGCGCCACAGCTCAAGGTAATTGCGGTTGCCGGCACTGCGAAAATAAGAAGCCAGTTATTATCTGAGAAAGCAGATGTTTTTGTAACAAGCTATGATCTGCTGAAACATGACATCAAGACATACCAGCAGTACAGCTTTGATGTGGAAGTGATTGATGAGGCACAGAACATCAAGAATCCTGGTTCTGCGGCTGCCAAGAGTGTCAAGATCATTCCTTCTGACCACCGCTTTGCCTTGACAGGTACACCGATTGAAAACCGTCTGTCAGAGCTCTGGAGCATCTTTGACTATCTGATGCCGGGCTTCCTGTTTACCTATGATACGTTCAAGTCACGTTTTGAAACACCGATTGCCCGCAATAAGGATGAAGCTGTGACACAGCATCTGCGCCGCATGGTATCGCCGTTGATCCTGCGCCGTCTTAAGAAAGATGTACTGAAGGATCTGCCGGATAAGATGGAAGAAACCGTGTTTGCCAAGTTTGATGCTGACCAGCAGAAACTGTATGATGCCCAGACCGTGCATATGAAGCATTCTCTGCTGGCATTGCAAAACGGTGACAGTAAGAACAAGCTGCAGATTCTGGCGGAGCTGACCAAGCTCAGAGAGATTTGCTGCGATCCCAGACTGATTGCCACGGATTATACAAAAGGTTCTGCCAAGCTGGATACGTGCATCCAGCTGATTGAAAGTGCCATGGATGGCGGCCATAAGATGCTTGTGTTCTCACAGTTTACAAGCATGCTTGCCTTGATTCAGGAGGAGCTGGACAGCCGTCATATTGCCTATTACCTGATCACAGGTGCTACCCCAAAAATGGAACGGCAGCGTTTATGCCATGCCTTTAACAATGATGATACGCCGGTCTTTCTGATTTCATTAAAAGCCGGCGGCACAGGTCTGAATCTGACTGGTGCGGATGTCGTCATTCACTATGATCCCTGGTGGAATCTGGCCGCTCAGAATCAGGCGACGGACCGTGCCCACCGCATTGGCCAGGAACATGATGTAACGGTATATAAACTGATTGCCCAGGGTACGATTGAAGAGCGTATCATGGAGCTGCAGAATACAAAGAAAGATCTGGCAGATGCAATTCTCAATGGTGAGACCACAAGTCTTGCTTCGCTGTCTGCCCAGGAGCTGATGGAGTTAATCGGATGAGTGAAAAGAAAACAGCAACAAGCCGCCCGGTGATTGAAACAAAACTGCGGCACAATATTCTCAGTATTCCCGAAGAAGCCAGAAGGGCTTCCGGCATTGTCGTCTTTGGCAGAAGAATCAAGACACTGGTATTCACAACCGATGTAGCTATTATCCGCAACTGTGATGCCGATGCCGTCTTTGCTGTATATCCCTTTACGCCGCAGACGGCCATTGGTGATTCTGTCATCAAGTATTCCTATATTCCGGTATTCTGTGGCGTAGGCGGCGGCACAACCCATGGTGTGCGTACCATCGGTCTGGCCAGAGATATGGAAAGCAGCGGTGCCATGGGTGTTGTCCTCAACAGTCCGATCACCAATCTGAATCTGACCGCAGTTGCCAAGGCTGTGGATATTCCCGTTGTCATTACTGTTACCAGCATTGATACCGATATCCAGAAAAGACTGGATGCCGGTGCTTCGATTCTCAATGTAGCCTGTGGTCAGAGGACCCCGGAAGTGATCCGGAAGATCCGTGAGAATTTCCCGGATGTACCGATCATTGCCAGCGGCGGCAGTAAGCCGGAAACAATCTTAGCAACCGTCGATGCCGGTGCCAATGCAATCACGTATACACCGCCAAGTACAGCTCAGCTGTTTGCGTCCATGATGGATAAATATCGGGGTGATGCCCAATGAAGCCAATTCTGTTCTGGGACTTCAATGGCACCATTCTGGATGATGTGCATCTGACCTGGCAGATTGAAACCAAGATGCTGAAAGAGCGCCATATGCGCACGTATACGCTGGAAGAGTATAAGGACATGTTCTGCTTTCCAGTGATCAATTACTATTACAGGATGGGCTATACGTTTGAGAATGAAACCTATGATGATGTTTCGATTGAGTTCAATGATGCCTATGCAAAAGGATTTTCTTCCTGCCGTCTGATGCCGGGATTCCTTGCCAAGATCAAAGAGGCTATTCAAAAGGGCTATGACAACATCATTTTGTCTGCTTCCCAGCAGGACAATCTGAACCAGCAGTGCCATCAGCTTGGCATTGATCAGTATTTCTCGTATCTGCTTGGCACGGACAACCTGTATGGCGGCTCCAAGATCGACATGGCAAAGGATTTCATGCAGAATCACAGGATCAATCCTGCCCGGTGCCGTTTTATCGGCGATACCCTGCATGATAAAGAATGTGCCAATGCCATTGGCATTGAGGATGTTGTTCTGGTTGCCCAGGGACATCAGTCTCGAAAAGTGCTGGAAGAGGGCTGTGACAATGTGGCGGAAAGCCTGGATGAGGTGCAGTTATGATCAAACGGTGCAAAGTGGATAAAAAGTGCGGTGCCTGCCGCTATCTTGCCGTTCCCTACAGCCAGCAGCTGATTCAGAAACGAAACAAGGTCAGAGAACTGTTCCCTGGTGTCAATGTGGAGCCAGTCAAGGGCATGCAGGATCCGTATCATTACCGCTGCAAGGTTTACTGTGCGTTTGGCTATGATGAAAGAGGCCATGTCAAAGCAGGCCTGTTTCAGGAGCACAGCCATAAGATTGTGTATACCGATGCCTGCCTGATCCAGAATACAAAGGCCAATGCCATCATTCATGACCTTTGTAATACGGCAGATCAATTGCAGATTGAACCGTATGATGAAGACAGAGGAACAGGTGTACTTCGCTATGGCTATCTGCGTGTCTCCCATGCCAGCGGTGATGTTCTGCTGACAATTGTGATCGGCTCCCATTTTCTGCCAAAGGAAAAAGCATTTCTATCCATCATTCTGAAAAAGCATCCTGAAATCAAGACGGTGATTCTCAACTATAACCATGGCACTGATTCCATGGTGCTGGGACCAAATGAGAAAGTGATCTATGGCAATGGATCGATTACGGATACCATTGACGGCCTGACGTTCTCGATCTCTTCAAAATCATTCTTCCAGGTTAACCCGGTGATGACAACAGTTCTCTATCAGACGGCTCTGGATCTGGCGGAGCTGAAAAAGAATGAAACGGTGCTGGATGCCTGCTGCGGCATTGGCACGATTTCACTGCTTGCGGCAAGACAAGCATCCTTTGTCATTGGCGTGGAGATCAATCCCCAGGCCATCCGTGATGCAAAGAAGAACGCAAAGATCAACCACATCAGCAATGTGGAATTTGTTGCGATGGATGCCGAAGAATTCATGAACCATCTTGGCGAAAGACCGGATGTGGTCTTTCTGGATCCGGTTCGAGCAGGGCTTTCCGAAAAGTTCCTGCATGCATTAGGCAGCCTGCAGCCAGACAGGATCATCTATGTCTCCTGCAATCCGGAAACCCAGGCCAGAGATACCAAGATCCTGCGCAAGTATGGCTACAGAATCCGCACCATGGTACCTGTGGATCAGTTTCCATTTGCGCCTAATACAGAAAATGTAGCATTACTTGTCAGAAAGAATAACAGATGAACCAATACGCATTGCTGTAAGAAAGGAAAGAGGGGGGATCCTATGCCATCATCGGTAAAGAAAGCAATTGCCATCATCTTCCTGATTTTTCTGTCTGCATTTTTCGGCATCTGGATCATCGGCGGCATCGGTACACTGCCCACGTATCCTGTTTTCAGTGTGATCTTTATTGCCCTCAATGGCTGGTTCATCTACCTGACATGGAACTGGCATCCAAAACGGCATAAAAAACATGATGCGTCCATACCGATTGAAGATGTTTCAGGCGATAATACAATTGATGAAATATTTTAAGCAGAAAGTAAAGGATCCACTTCTGCGGCCAGCACTTTTTCCAATGATGCAGATACTTCATTGGACTTTCAGCCATTTACCAAAGAGGCAAAGGTACAGACAGATCAGAAAGCATCCTGCCATGATGCTTTCCGCAATGATCTTGAGCGTATTCCAAAACACAAGATCGTCATCAACAGGCAGAACAATATCATCCGGCATTCTCTGTGCCCGGAACATACTTTTTCCAATGTGACAAAACAAACGAATATGGAACATCTTGGCAGCTTTACTGCAATTGATACCGAAACAACAGGACTGCATCCTTCTTCTGATCGGATTACGGAGGTGACAGCCATCCGTTTTCGCAACTGGGAGCCGGTTGAAATTTTCAGTACGCTTGTTAATCCTGGCAGAAAGATTCCTGCTGTGGTCACTGCAAAAACAGGAATTGACAACAGCATGGTGCAGAATCAGCCAGCGTTTGCTGAGATTGCGGATGATCTTGCCTCCTTCATTGGCAGTGACAACATCGTCGGTCATAATCTTTCCTTCGACATGCAGTTTCTGGAATGTTCCGGCATGGACCTGTCTCTGCCGAAAAAGCGGAAATTCTATGATACCTTAAAGCTTGCCAGATACACGCTTGTCAAATATGGCCAGAAGGTCTGGGATCCAGATGAGGGCGGCTATACAGAATCGGATGAGTGGGATGTGATGGATTATAAGTTGACAACACTGTGTGACTATTACGGTATCCGTGACAACAGCAGTGCCCACCGCGCTGCATCAGATGCTTATGCCACAGGCATTCTGTTCCATATGCTTGCTGAAAGCAAAGTTAGTAAATGATCTATGATTAGCATTGAAGAACTTCTCTATGGCAGAACGAAATGCTATCTGATTGATGGAAAACTGCTGATTGATACTGACTGGGCAGGTACATTGCATGCTTTTTATAAATGCCTGCATGAAAAGAACATTAAGATCAGCCATATACAGTATCTGATGGTAACTCACTTTCATCCGGATCATATGGGACTGGTATCACAATTGATGGATGCTGGTATGCAGTTCATCATTTTTGATGTGCAGGAACCATATGTGCATGTTTCTGATGCTGTATTTGTCAAGCAGCATCATGTTTTCTTTCAGCCCATTGATGCCCAAAAAGCATTGCATTTATGCTGTAAAGACAGCAGGGCATTTCTGAAGAGCATCGGCATTGAGGGAGAAGTGATATCGACACCTGCCCATTCCCAGGACAGTATCTCATTGATTCTGGATGGAGGAGCAGCTTTTGTCGGTGATCTGTACCCATATGAAATGGAAGAATCAATGCAGGACCCTGTATTCTCAGAATCATGGCATTTGATCAAAGCACATCATGCAAGACAGATTTACTATGCCCATTGGCCAATCGAAGAGCTGCATGGATAATTCGTTTTTCTTTGCGTGCATTCGATGTTGTCCAAAAACAGTCGATAAAGATAGTATTTGTTAACTATTTACTTGCTGTACGCAAACACGTACAGCAGCTTGATGGTGGTGATGTAAGTTATACCTGCAGAGAGGAAGAGGCATTGAGAAAGATGCCAGGAAAGGGTATAACCAGAATGAAGAACACCGGGGACAAGTTTACATCTGATACAAGAAACATTGACCGCACCAGAGCCATTCTGATGATCTGTGCCATATGTGCTGTTGTGATGATCGTGGCATCTGTGTACCAGGCATACCGTTATGAAAACAGACAGTACACTGTCAAAGCTGTGACCATCACACCATCCGCAGGCCAGTAAATCAATGACTGCGCCATTTACTGCAGAATGCGCCTATCAGGTGTAATCACGTCAGCTGATGGAGGGGGAATGCATAGGATGAAAAACAGAATACATCATTCGTTACGTACTTTTTCCATGCTGTTTCTTTGCATGGTTCTTTCTGCATCCTGCCTTCTTTCCGGATGCGGCCATAACACTGCTGCAAACAGCAGTTCAACACCTTTGGCATCTGCTGTAACAGAAGAGAAGAAGGCAGATCTTGTATTTGACGTAGTTCAGACCAATTCCTGGCAGGAATCAGAAAAGTATGCATGCCAATACAGTGCTTCCCTGGAGAACAATACGAATCATGGCATGGCTTCCTGGACGGTGGTTCTTGATGCAGGTGAAACTGTCACAATCAAAGATTTCTGGAACTGTAAGCTGACAGCCAATGGTACAGAGCTTACCTTTACACCTGCAGATTACAACCAGAAGATTGAAGCCAGAAACAAGGTGAGCGATGTAGGGTTTATTGTGCTTGGCGATCAGCATCTGTCATTAGAGGGAAGATATTCTGTTGATCAGGAAAGCGGCAAAACCCAAAAGCTTCTGGATCAGGATCTATTTGCGGCTAGTGCTGCATCAGAAACGAGCAGTACGCCGGCTTTAGATAGATCTAATGATATCCAGGGATCCCCGTTAGCTGTGCATGGAGCTCTTAGTGTAAAGGGTGCAGATCTTATGGATGCACATGGCAATCCGTTTCAATTAAAGGGTGTCAGCACCCATGGTCTTGCCTGGTTCCCGCAATTTGTTTCTGAAGATTCTTTTAAGACACTGCGGGATGACTGGGGTGCTAATCTTGTCCGTCTTGCTTTGTATACCGATGAAAATGGCGGCTGGTGTACAGATGGCGATCAACATGTACTGGATAATACAATCGATACAGGTGTGCAGGCAGCAACAAATCTTGGCATGTATGTCATCATTGACTGGCATGTTCTGCATGATCTGACACCGGTGAAATATCAGGCTGAGGCAGAGGCATTCTTTGATAAGATGTCATTAAAATATGCAGATCATGACAATGTCATCTATGAAATCTGCAATGAACCCAATGGCGGCACATCCTGGCAGGAAGTGAAAAGCTATGCTGAGGATATCATTCCTATCATCCGGAAAAATGCACCAGATGCTTTGATTCTGGTCGGTACACCGAACTGGTCACAGGATATCAATGCGGCTGCACAGGATCCGATTCAGGATGGCGGTAATCTGATGTACACCATGCATTTCTATGCTGCAACACATAAAGATGATCTGCGCCAGCAGATGGCATCCGCTCATGACAGCGGTATGCCTGTATTCATTTCAGAATTCAGTATTGTGGATGCATCTGGCAGCGGAGCCATCGATTATGACTCTGCTGAAAAGTGGAAGACAGCCATCAATGATCGCAATATCAGCTATGCAGCATGGAGTTTATGCAATAAAGATGAGTCATCTGCACTTCTGAAACCTTCTGCACCGGCGCAGGGCTGGACGGATGACGACCTTTCGGATACAGGAATCTGGATCCGGGATATGATCAGGGGACAATGAAAAAACATCAGAGCCATGATGAGATGGGCTTTCGCCTTTCATAAGCAGTGAATGTGTTTGAAATCTGGTGTAGGCTTGATGGCAGATTTGTGGCATTATTGAGACAGGCAGGCAAAAAGTAAATACTCAATATTTGCCGGTCAATTTCTTTTCATTACAAGACCCGGTGATAGAACATGTACCAGATTGGTATGGTTACGATGCAAAGGTATCAACCATGAGCAAAGGAGGAATGCAGATATGAAGCTGTCCAAAGCACAGAAAATCCTTTTGATCACAGCTGCGTTTCTGCTGGCATTTATCTCCTGTATTTCTACCTATCTGATTCATTCAAACGATCTGAGCAACCAGCATATCCGTGCTTATGATGTAACAGAAGCCTATGGGGAAGAACTGCAGGATGACTTTCAATCCGCCATTGACAAGTCTTCTCTGCTGGATCAGGAAATTGCGGCGAATCATGGAAACATTGATTACTTTGAGGAATCCGCAAAGCTGTTAATGACAGACAATGTGGCCATGATTGAACTCGCTCCAGGCGGTATTATTACAAATACCTATCCATCTTCGGATTCTCAGATTGGCATGGATCTTAACAAAGATGCCGGTGCCCTGAACGTCATGCAGTATGCACGTGAGAATAATGAACCGGTATTGTATGGTCCTTTTACAATTGATACGGCTGGTGAATGTGTCTGTATCACCAATCCTGTTTTTCTTTCAGGTGACAAGCAGTTCTGGGGCTATGTGATTATTGCCGTAAAGGTGCCGGATGTTTACAGCAGTACGCTGGAAGCATTGAACACGCTTGGCTATAACTACAGTCTGCAGACAACCATGTCGCCATTGCAGAGTAACAATGTGGAAGTTTCAACCTCTTTGACAGATGGAAAACAGCTTGACAATCCTGCTTCTTATACGTTTTCCATCGGTGCCTGCAGCTGGACGCTGCAGGTAGAACCACTCAAAGGCTGGAAATCCAGCCGGGCGGTACCGTTCTGCGTTTTTACAGTGCTTTGCTGTATTGCCTTTGAAGGACTGCTCTATCTGACCCTGCATACAAAGCAGCAGGATAAACGCCTGCATACACTTGCCTATCAGGATGCTTTGACCGGACTGCTCAGCAGAGGCGGCTTTATCAAGCAGCTGGATGAAGCATCCGCCAATCCTTTTGTTCATACATACACTCTGGTCTTTCTTGATCTGGATGATTTCAAAGTCATCAATGATGTCTATGGCCATGCGGCTGGTGACAAGGCACTGAAACATCTGGCTTTCTATCTGCGTTCCTCTTTTCCTGAAGACAGTCTGATTGGCAGGACGGGCGGCGATGAGTTCTGTGTTGTCATCTGGAATCATACGCCTGAAGAAAGTGCTGAAATGGTAATAAAGGCAATTGCCAGTGAGCAGGTGTTTGAAATCAATGGCAAAACCATCCGCTATACAATCTCTGCCGGCTATGCCGATGCCCCACAGCAGGCACAGCAGCGCTCTGCGTTGATGATTATGGCAGATGAAGCACTCTATGCTGCCAAAATCTCAGGTAAGCATGAAGCCAGGCACTATGATCCTTCCATGGCGGATATCAAGCGGGAACAGCTTGGTTTCAGCACCAAGGCACTGGCATCCGGCATTCCCGGATCCTTCCTGATCTACAAGTCAGATCCAAACGATGAAGAGATTCTGTTTGCCAATGACTCCTTGATTCATCTGGTGGGCTGTGACAATTATGATGACTTCTGTTCCTTTACCGGCGGTAAATTCACGCACATCATCGTGCCGGAAGACCGCAGCCGGGTTGAAGCTTCCATCTGGGAACAGATCAACCATCAGAAGGAAACTGAAACTGAGAAGAAACCATACTATGAAGACTACGTCGAATACAGCATCATTACCAAAGATGGCAGAGTCATTCCGGTGATTGATGTTGGCAGACTTGTGGAAGATTCTTCCTATGGCGGTGTGTTCTTTGTGTTTATCTATGAAAAGGCAGCCATGGATGAAGATTTTCTGAAAAGGGCATATTAACAAATTGGCGAATTTTGATTGCCAGCATAGATGATTGTGTAATGATATTTTTTCACCAGCTGATTCACTTCTAACCAGGTTAATGTATTCTCTCTTTGATTCATTACATACTTGTCTGTGAAGATCGAATGATGCATATCTCTTACTCTGAAATACTGGCACTTGGTTCTCAGCCATTTAACAACGGTGAGAACAATCTCTTTAGGCTCGAATCCTGCAAATCTCT
>NZ_JAZHUW010000010.1:0-62371 GCF_036453465.1 Lactimicrobium sp. | reverse complement strand
TCTTGAAAAGAGAGGCCGGATTGATCAGCGCAGAAGAGTATTTCACCTTGGTACATGTAACAGTGTTGTAATTTGTTGGTGATTTGAACCGCCGGACGCCGAACGGCTTCTCCGGTGGTGTGAGAGGGAAAAAAGATGAGAGCTCACGCTCTCATTCTCCTACTCGATTGGATCAGCGGCTGCAGGCAATGGCTGCCATCTGCAGGGCATCTGCTTCGGTTTCACATCCTGCCAAGAAGCCTGAGACATGGCAGAACTGGGCTGTTTCCACACCGGATGCTTTCTGCAGTTCTTCATAACGAAGGCCATACCATTCCTTCGGCAGGGGATGGCGGTAGCTCTTGCGGTCATCAATGTTTTCCAGGGCACACTGTACATTCCAGCCGCCCCGCAGTGCTGGATAGACAACATACCAGATATCCTTTGCCTTGGGATCATTCTTCATTCTGGTCAGAATGCCTTCCCATGGGGCAAACTGGTTCATGATCATGATGTGGTTGGCAGAGTAGGAGATGCACTGCAGGACGTAGTCTTTGCCATCCAGGGAACTGATGATGGAATCCAGACGGTTGAGCAGGATATCCTTGGCAAAGCTCAGGGCATCCATAAAGGCATCGTAATAGCTATAGTCAGAGTTCCAGGCAGGGTTGAAGTCCTTGATCATCTGGGTGATGGTAAAACCAGTGCCCTGGACACTGAGCAGTTCTTTCTTCTGATCATCCGGAATATTTGGCATCTTCTCCAGAGCTCCCTTGATGGGATTGTAGCCGTTGTCAGCCGCATCAATGCCCATGATCAAAGAACTTTCCAGACGTTCATACACCTGGTCATAGTATTCTTCAGGACAGTTCTGTGCTTCCAGAATTTCACGATAGTATTTCTTCCAGACAAGACCGCAGGCAGCATAGGGAATATCTGTGCCGGGATGGGTGCCATTGGCTTCCTTGTTTTCCGGAGAGTGGTGATCCAGTTCTCCCTCCCCGATATCAAAGATGATCCAGCCGTCTTTGTTTTCAGGAATCTTTGTGTCCGGACCACGGGTGACTTCAATTTCCTGGCACATCAGGGATATCAAAGCAGCCGCAAAAACATCATCCGCATGGAAAATGCCATCATGGGTATATAGTTTCCTCTTCTGGTACATGCATGTTCTCCGATCTATTGTATGTATTGTATCTCAATCTTTCCTGGCTGCTGCAGTTTTGCGCCATTGTGATGGCGTGGCATGGTACTGGCGGCGGAAACACTTGGTGAAGTAGCTCATCTCGGAAAAGCCGCAGGCAGTACCGACATCGGTAATATTCATGTCCGTCTGTTTCAACAGTTCACTTGCCTTTAACAGACGGTACTGCAGCAGATACTGCACAGGTGTTGTGTGGATGGTTGCCTTGAAGCAGCGGATGCATTCTGAGACACTGATGTCAGCTGCGGCGGCAATCTGGGCAACCGATAACTGGCGGGTATAGTTGGCTTCGATGCAGTCCAGCATCTGCCGGATGCGCAGTTCATTGCGCATGTCTTTCTGGCTCAGGCCGGTGTGTACAACGTTCTGGCGGCCGTACAGATCCAGAATGATGAAAGAAAGCTCATTGCGCAGCAGAAATTCAAAGCCGGTTGTACGGTACTGCATGATGGCAAAAGCGGCTTCCATGTGTGTGATGCATTCTTTGTCCGCGTCCTGATCATGGCGCAGATGCTCAAAGGCATAGCTGCGGTTATGTACAATGGGATTGATGTAATTCAGCCAGAAGATGCTGTCACGGGATCCTCCGACAAGCCTTGGCGCAAAGCGGATACTGTACAGAAGGGCATAGGTACTGCCTTGATTGATGAAGCGGTGGCGCGCCTGGCTGTTGATGAAATAGCCGTCCCCCGGCAGCAGCTGTATGGTATGATCCTCCACATGAAGCGTCATGGTCCCCTCAAATACCATGCCGATTTCCATCTCTTCGTGCCACGTCCAGTCAGTGCCATCATCCGGTTTGGTATGATGAATCATCATCACGGCCGGCAGTAATGCATCATTGATTTCACTCATTTGTCCTCTTCCCTGAATCTGACAATATTTTACAACTTTTCTGGTTATTATGTTCTAATGCATTGAGGGTGATCTGCGTATACTAATCCATGCCGAAAGAGAAACATCTTTCGTGAGATACAAAAACGATAGATATGCGAAGGGGAGAAGCCAGCCGCCCAATGTTCAAAGGGCTGTGATGTGGAATGTTCATGCCGAAGGTGCGGCATTTTTTTATACCCTTTTTTCCTGCGCTGTACTGGCAGCCTGAAGAAAGGCACCAACAGCAGGAGATACTGTTCTGGCATGATAGATGCCATAGGGAGCAGAAGCGGATTCTCTCCATGGAAAGGCAATGAGTTCATCATCCTGAATGAGCTGATAGCCTTCCAGCAGGGCATAGCCAAATCCAGCTTTGATCAATGTGCAGGCATCATCCGCACTGGTACAGATGGCATTGGGTATTTCTTCATTGACTGGTGTCAGGCTTCTGCCTCTGGCAAAACTGCGTGTCAACAGATATTCAGGCACAGTGATGATCTGCCGGTAGGGAAAAAGATCATCAGTGGTGACTTCTGTCTTATTTTCTTCCTGCATCTTTATGGCAAGCGGATGATCTTTGCGCACCAGACAATAAAAGCGTTCCTCCCACAGCTTTGTAAAGATGATACTATCACTTTGAAAATGAGCATCTTTAATGGCAAGCAATACATCAATCTGCTCTGCCTGCAGCTGGTTCAATCCTGTGTCAGTTGCCATTTGGATCAGATGCGGAACGATATGGCTGTTATGGGCAAGCACGGGCTGCAGGACGCTGGCAAGAAAGGAAGAAATGTGGCTGTCAGTATAGGCAATGCGCAGGCTGATTTCTGCCTGCTCTTTTATGTTTCTGGCAATGGCCATCGCATCTTCATAGCTTCTTAACATGCTGGCCGCATCCGGCAGGAAACGGCGGCCGGCTTCTGTCAATGCAACCTGGTGGGTGGATCTGATGAAAAGCTTTGTGCCAAGTTCGTTTTCCAGAGATTGAATCTGCTTGGAAACAGCGGGCTGGGTAAGAGTGAGCCGAATGGCCGTCTGGCCATAGTTCAATGTTCTGGCTAAGGTTGTAAAACAAAGCAGCTGGGTTGTATTCATGTCATTCTGTCATTCTTTCCTGTTATTCCATTATGTTATGAATCATGACACTTTTCAATTTCCTTTTCTGATGCAGATGCATTATTCTCTGCTTGTAAGAGATGGAAATCTCAGGAGGAAATGCCATGAAGATTGAGATGAAAGAAGAAAATTTTGAATGCCTGCATTCTGTGTTTGAAATTGTAGAGCCGGGTGTACTAAAAGCTATCAAGACAGAGAAAATTCCAGAGGATGATACAAATTCGCTGGTGATTGTCAAAGGACTGCAGTTTAAAAATGCGGTGATTGAGTATGACTGCATGTCAGAGCTTGCCAAGGATGCACCGGAGTATGCCCGTGGTTTTATTGGGATCGGCTGGCATATCAATGAAAAAAGATGTGAGTTTGAGGGCTTCTATCTGCGGCCGACCAATGGCAGAGGCTGCACAGATCCATATCGTCAGGCCCATGCCTGCCAGTATTTTGCCTATCCTGGCTATACCTGGAGCTATCTCAGAGAGTTTGGCTTTACCGGTTATGAAGCACCGATCTCTTCCATTGCTTTAGGAGAATGGGCTCATGTCAAAGCCGAGATTGTCAATGAATCCGCAAAGTTCTATGTGAATGGAAAACTGGTTCTCTCTCTGGATGGAAATCTTTTGCACCGTCCGATCAAAGGTGACTTTGGCTTCAACACGCATATTGGTACAGAATCCTGGTTTAAAAATCTTGAAGTAACAGTGCTGGACTGATGCTTTGATCCATGCCTTTGGCCGCTGTCTGTCATGACACAATCGGATGTTTGTTGTTGAAACTGGCTGTGACTTGCGATACTTTTGTGAACAAAAGGAGATTGTCATGATTGGTGTGATTGATGTTGGCGGCGGTCTGCGCGGTTCCTATGGTGCCGGTGTGCTGGATGCCTGCCTGCGCAAAGGTGTGCACTTTGACTATGGTGCCGGTGTATCTGCCGGCAGTGCGAATATACTGAGCTATATTGCCGGACAGATGGGCAGAAACTATACCTTTTATACAGAATATACATTCCGTAAGGAATATATGAGCCTGGCTAACTTTCTGAAGACGAAGGATTATCTTGGCCTGGATTATATTTATGGAACGCTGTCAGATGATGGCGGTGAGTATCCGATTGATTATGATGCGGTGATGGCAAATGCAGCTGACTTTGCGGTTGTGGCAACGGATGCCTTGACGGGCAAGCCTGTGTATTATTCCAGGAAGGATTATCAGCGCAATGATCTTGGCTTTCTGAAGGGGTCGTGCTGTGTGCCAGTGGCGGATCAGCCGTATCCGTACCGTGACCATCTGCTGTTTGATGGCGCCCTGAGTGATCCGATTCCGTATGAAAAGTGCTTTGAAGCAGGGTGTGACAGGATTGTTGTAATTCTGACAAGGCCGCGTGATGAAGTGCGCTCCAATGAGTCTGATCTGCGTCTTGCAAAGCTGTTGGAACGGAAGTATCCGGTGGCTGCAGAGAATATGAGAAAGCGGATTCCGCTGTATCAGAAGAAACTTGCGGATTGCTTTGCTTTGGAGAAAGAGGGCAAGGTGCTGATTGTGGCACCGGATACCATCGGCCAGATGAAAACTTTGACCAAGGACAAGGCAGCGATCAAGGATCTGTATGTCAAAGGCTTCCGTGATGCACAAAGCATCTGGGACTTTGTGGGATGAAATGCTATACTAAGGCAAGAGGCAATAGACGATGAGTGAACAGGGAATTGCATTGGGTATTGTATTTGGCATCATTGCATTGATCATCCTGCTGGTGATCATGACTGTCTTTATCTGGACAGGTGCTCTGACAGCTGTTGAAAATGATGAAGAAAAGAAGTGAGGAACGAGAGCTCCTTTTCTTTATAGCCAGTTATCAGGAATACCTATAGGAAAAAGTTATAGATACCTGATACAATCGTTGCAATGAAACAAAGTGAAACATTCAGATTTGCATTGATGAAAACCGCACCCATTGCGGTTTCTTACTTTTTTGTGGCTGTGTCCTTCGGCCTGCTGATGAGCCAGAATGGCTTTCCCTGGTATGATGCCGTATTGGCAAGTGTCTTTGTATATACAGGTGCTTTTCAGTTTGTGCTGGCATCTTTTCTGGCAGCCGGCACACCGCTTTGGACCATTGTGGCAACTGCTTTGTTTATGAACAGCCGCCAGGTATTCTATTCATTATCTTTTCTGGATGATTTCCGCAATTGTGGAAAGATGTTTCCGTATATGGTAGGCACCCTGACAGATGAAACGTACTCCTTGTACAGCTCAATCGATCATTATCCTGAACATGTTGACAAGTATGGAGCGATGAAGCTGATTGCGTTTCTGTCTCATTTCTGGTGGATTCTTGGCACCTTTGCCGGTGCACTTGCCGGCTCTTTATTACCGATCTCGATCCGCGGGATTGATTTCACACTGACTGCACTGTTTCTGACCATCGTCATGGACCAGTGGAAAAATGCAAAGGACCATTTTCCGGCTTTGTGCGGCTTTGGCTGTGCCATTATCTGTCTGCTGGCCTTTGGCCCATCCCGTTTCATCCTGCCAGCTTTGATTCTGACCAGCGGTATCTTGTTATTCCGCAATGAAAGGAGACATGCATGAACAATTCCTATGCACTGCTTGCTATTGCACTGTCTGCCATTGTGACCTATGGCCTGCGTGCTCTGCCCTTTGCCATCTTCCGTGATGGCAAGATGTCTCCGGTGCTTTCACGGCTGGCCATGGTACTGCCGGCAGCCATCATGGCTGTGCTTGTTGTCTATGGCCTCAAGGATACGATTTCTTCTGACTGGACGGTATGGATAGCAACGATTGCAGGATGCGGCAGTGTCATGGCACTGCATGCCTGGAAACATAATACAATCCTGTCAGTTTTTGCAGGAACCGCAGTATATATTGCGCTGCTGTACCTGCTGTAGCATCTTGACGGAATCGTACCACGTGCTATAATGATTCGGCACGCACCGGTGGTGGAATCGGCAGACACGTACGCTTGAGGGGCGTATGGGGCAACCCGTGCAAGTTCAAGTCTTGTCCGGTGCACTTGATTGACGCAGTCTTCTGACTGCGTCTTTTTTCATTTTTGTGTCATGTAACCCCTCTCTTTCCCGTTCAAAATATGATACAGTATATTCAGAAATTGAATTGTAAATGAGTGCTTGAGGGAGGCATGATCATGGCAGAAAAATCATTGGCCAGTAAAAAGCCTGCAGTACCGTTGGATCCTGTTTTTATTACGGAAATGGACCGGTATTTGTTTGGCGAAGGCAGAAATTATAAGTGCTATCAGAAGATGGGTGCACATAAGGCAAAGCTGAATGGCGTATCAGGCATGCATTTTGCTGTGTGGGCACCGCATGCAAAAGCAGTCTCGATTGTATGTGACCGCAATGAGTGGCAGCCGGGCAGAAACTACATGATGCCGCTGGAAACATCCGGTATTTTTGAAGGTTTTATGCCGGACATGGATTTTGGCGAGCTGTACAAGTATGCCATTGAGACACAGAGCGGAGATACGATCTTCAAGGCAGATCCGTATGCATTCTCAGCTGAGCTGCGGCCGGGAACGGCATCCCGCACAGCGGATATTGATTCGTTTATCTGGCACGATGAAGCCTGGATGAAAGACAGAGCTTCCCGGGATACCTACCGGGAGCCTCTGGCCATCTATGAGTGCCATCTGGGCTCATGGAAGAAAGAAGTGACACCGGATAATCCGGATGGTTTCATCAACTACCGCAAGCTGGCCAAAGAGCTGGTGGAATATGTGAAGTGGATGGGCTATACGCATGTGGAGTTGATGGGTATTGCCGAACATCCGTTTGATGGTTCCTGGGGCTATCAGGTATCGGGCTATTATGCACCGACTTCCCGTCATGGCTCACCGCAGGATTTCCAGTGGATGGTGGATTATCTGCATGAAAACGGTATCGGTGTGATTCTGGACTGGGTGCCTGCCCATTTCCCCAAGGATGCCTTTGCCCTGGCTGATTTTGATGGTCAGCCGCTGTATGAATATCCGGATCCCCGTATGGGTGAACATCCTGACTGGGGCACCAAGATCTTCAATTATGGTAAGAATGAAGTGAAGAATTTCCTGATTGGCAATGCCCTGTACTGGTATGACATGTACCATATCGACGGACTGCGGGTAGATGCTGTGGCTTCGATGCTGTATCTGGATTATGGCCGCAAGGATGGTGAATGGATCCCGAACAAGTATGGCGGCAATGGCAATCTGGATGCGATTGAGTTCTTCAAGCATCTCAATTCTGTCATCCGCGGCCGTCATGACGGCTCTATCATCATTGCCGAGGAATCTACGGCATGGCCAAAGATCACGGCAGCACCGGAAGACGGCGGCCTTGGCTTTACCTACAAATGGAATATGGGCTGGATGCATGACTTCCTGGATTACATGAAGCTGGATCCTTTGTTCCGCAAGAATGCCCATAACAAGATGACTTTCGGCATGTCCTATGCCACCAGTGAGAAATTTATTCTGGTATTGTCACATGATGAAGTTGTACATCTGAAATGTTCGATGATTGAAAAGATGCCTGGCCTTGGCCATGACAAGTTTGCCAATCTGAAAGCAGGATATCTGTTCATGTTCGGCCATGCCGGCAAGAAGCTGCTGTTCATGGGCCAGGACTTCGGCCAGTACCATGAATGGGATGAAAAGGTACAGCTAAACTGGGAACTTTGTGATCAGCCGTATAACCGTGAGCTGATGCTGTTTGTCAGGGACCTGCTTGCCATGTATACAGAGTATCCGGCCATGTATACGCTGGATGATTCCTGGGATGGCTTTGAATGGATCAATGCGGATGATGCGGACCGCTCCATCTTCTCCTTTGTGCGCAAGGATGGCACCGGTAAACATGATCTGCTGTTTGTGATTAACTTTACACCGGTTGAAAGAGCAGATTACATGGTTGGTGTACCATGTCCTGGCCGCTATACGCTGATTCTCAATGAAAACGGTGCTGTGAAGGATGCGCAGGTAAAGAAACTGTATACAGCCCATAAGGGTGAGTGTGATGGCAGACCGTACCATGTGAATTATCCGCTGCCAGGCTATGGCTGTGCAGTATTCCGCTTTAATGAGGCTAAACCTGCCGCAAAGAAGAGTGGCACAGCAAGAAGAAAAACAAAGGCAAAGACAAAGACAAAATAAAGAAAGACAGACAGCGCAGAGGCAGGTGATTCTGCCACTGCGTTTTCTATTGAAATATTAATAGCATGCTAATGACATAGAAGGATTGACGCACTATCATACTTCCTGCATACAGGAGGTGGCTGAATGCAGAAAGAGGACTGTGGAATGCTGATCAAGCAGATCAATGACCAGCTGGAAAAAGATGCCAACAACGATATGCGGGCACAGGATCTGACTCTGATCCAGGCAAGCATTCTGCTGCAGCTGGAAAACTGTGAGCAGGAAACGGCATCGATGAAAGAGATTGAGAAGTTTCTTGGTGTTGCCCAGCCGACTGCGGTTGGCATTGTGCAGCGCATGGAGCTCAAGAAACTGGTGACCTCTTTTACCAGTTCTGAGGATAAGCGCATCAAGCTGGTGCATCTAAGCACGGAAGGAAAACAGAAGGCTGGTTTTGCCAGGAAGCAGATGGCAATGACAGAAGCACGGATTACGTCTTCTTTGAATGAAGAGGAACAGGCACAGTTTGCGCAGTATCTGCACCGTGTGCGTGATTCGTTGAAAACAAGATAAATTGCATGCCCGCTTTGTGCGGGTATGCAAATGCGCATAAATATAGCATGCTATTAAATAGGGGAGAGAATATGAAGAAAGAAGAGAAAGATACACTGGAAGTATTTGCCTCAGCACCGTCGGTGTCTTTCTGATGGCACAGGGACATCTTGTCATGGCACCGGTAGATGGCATTGTTGGCAGTATCTCCGAAGTTTCCAAAAAGCCATATTCCCTCTGCAAGAACTGCTTTGATATTTCAATGATTATCATTACCGTGATTGTCTGCCTTCTTTTTGGCAGCAAGTTCTATGGCATTGGCGTTGGTACAATCTTTTCGGCCTTCTATGTCGGCAGAGTCATTCATCTGTGTGAGCAGCAGGCACAAAGCATCATCCTGCAAAAGCATGATTGAGACAATTCGATCTTCAGATTCCGGGCAGAAGAAATTCTGCTCTTTTTATGTGCTACACTTTGGCTATGACAACAAAGAAACTGATGATGAACAGTACCATCAAAGATGTCTATGCCAATCCGATCGGGCATGACATTATTGCCAAGATCCTGCTGCAGGCAGGCCTGCCTTCTTTTCTGGTGGAAAATCCTGCCGCATCTCATCTGAAACTGAAATGGCTTGTCAAACCTGCTTCCTGTATTCTGGATGCAGATTTCTGGCCGGCTTTTTTAAAACTGGTAAACCAGGAAGAGAAAGGCATGAAAGATGATGGGGCTGCTGTAGAAAGGCGCTGGTGGAAACAGGCCGTGTTCTATCAGATTTATCCGTCTTCTTTTTGTGATGGCAATCATGATGGCATTGGCGATCTAACCGGCATATGTTCGAAACTGGATTATCTGCAGAAACTTGGTGTGGATGCGTTATGGCTGAGTCCGATCTATGATTCACCCATGGATGACAGTGGATATGACATCCGGGATTATCATGCCATTAATTCGCGCTTTGGCACGATGGAACAGTTTGATCTACTGCTGAAAGAAGCACATCAGCGCGGCATGCGGCTGATCATGGACCTGGTTGTCAATCATACAAGTGATGAACATCCTTTCTTCCGCAAAGCACTGGCAGATGAAAACAGCCCGTATCATGACTACTATTTCTTTTCATCATCCTCTTCCGTACCTAACAACTGGACATCATTCTTTTCCGGCAGTGCATGGGACCAGTATGGGCCGCGCAAAGAGTGGGCGCTGCATCTGTTTGCAAAGAAGCAGGTGGATCTCAACTGGGATAATCCGGCCGTGCGCCATGATGTGTGTGCCATGGTGAACTGGTGGCTTGATAAGGGTGTGGATGGGTTCCGCCTGGATGTGATCAATTACATCAGTAAGGATGAGGGTCTGCCGGATGGCGATGTGTCGGTGGGAAAGCTGATGGGCTATACCGGCATTGAACACTATTACTATGGCCTCCATCTGCATGAATACCTGCATGAACTGCATGAAAACTGCTTTGCAAAGCACGATGCCTTTGCCGTTGGGGAAACACCGGGACTGGGCATGGAAATGGCAAAGCTTGTCACAGATGAGCGGCGTAAGGAGCTGGATATGATCTTCTCCTTTGATCACCTGGAGACACCCGGCCATGTGCGTTTTGAAGATTACAAATACGACCTGAACTATCTGCGTGACTATCTGATTGACTGGGAAAAGCATTATGGCAGCCACTGCTGGATGTCTTTGTTTTATAACAATCATGACAATCCCCGTATGGTATCCAAGATTGATCCAGGTGGGAAATACCGGCGGGAAATCTGTGAGCTGCTGGCAGTGATGCAGATGACACTGCCGGGGACGCCGTTTGTTTACCAGGGAGATGAAATGGGACTTGCCAACTATGATTTCCATTCCATTGATGATCTGCATGATATTGAGTCTCTGCGCTATTACAAAGAACATATAGCAATGGGTGAAGATCCGGATGATGTCTGGAGGCGTGTCAAGGCGGGCACCCGTGACCATGCCAGAGTGATGCTGCCATGGAATGAGGAGAATCCAGAGCAGAAAGAAGATCCTGCTGTATTAAAGGCATATCAGGATCTGATTGCCCTGCGGCATTCCTGTGATGCACTTGTCTATGGTGATATGAAAGTTCTGGATCGAAGACATGACCGGTTTGTCTATCTGCGTCAGGATGAAGAGGATACATATCTGATTGACTGCAGTTTTTCACCGGAAAAGCAGGAACCATATCCGATCAATTACAGCTGGACACTTGTCTGGCCTGCATGTCTCGATGACCATAAGCTTGGCCCATATGGGGCAAGGATCTGGAAACGGATCACGGACAGAAATGGAAAGGAAAAATGAAAATGAAGAAGATACTTGTGCTGGTACGCCATGGCGAAACATTGTTCAATATGGAAAACAGAGTGCAGGGATGGTGTGACTCGCCATTGACAGAAAAAGGCAGACAGCAGGCTGTATCTGCCGGGAAAATACTGAAGGCGCAGGGATATGTGTTTGATCATGCTTACTGTTCCAGTGCAGAAAGGGCCTGTGATACGCTGGAATTGATCAGTTCTGTTCCCTATGTGCGCTGCAAGGATCTGCGGGAGCGCTGCTATGGCAATATGGAAGGAGAAAGCCGCAGGATTTCCCATCGTGTGCCTGCGGATATGCGGGATACCTTCTATGTGGCAATGGGTGGGGAATCCCGCGCGCAGGTACAGCAGCGCGTTTATCATCAGCTGGAACAGATTATGCAGAAAGAAGATCATCATACCGTTCTGGCTGTCAGCCATGGCGAGGCCATTGCCTGCATGATTGGGATGGTGCTGAAAGAACAGGCAGATGCATTTCTGAAAGAACACCGTATTGAGAACTGCAGTATGACTATTTTGTCATACTCAGATGCTCTCTTCCATCTGGACAAAATGCTGTATATTCCGGAAACTGCCCACTGAAAATTCTATTCTTGCTGGATGTGTGCATGAAAGATCACCCGGATGCCTGAAAAGTCTTGTCACATCTGACAAAAAAGCAGGTCAAACCTGAATTATTTGTTCAATTCATCTGGAATTGCCGATATAATATAGCCAGAAGTTTGTGCAACTTTACAGCATTTAGAAAAGAGGAAATCATATGAAAAAAGGATCAGAACTGTCTGTGCTGGAAGCGTTGTTGAGGTTGACGGATCGTGATCATTTTGTCACCCTCAGCCAGATTTCGAACTACATCAAAAAGGAGTTCGACTATGAGATTGAAAGGCGCACACTGTACTCTGATATCGAAATTCTCAAGATGCATGGCTGGGTCGTGACCGGCTATACGGCAGATCATCCCGGCTATTCGATTGACAAGCGCAATCTGACCCCAAAGGAGGCTGCCAATGCTTTCCTTGCGACTGCCCGCAGTACTGGTGACAAGGTGAATCTGAGCGGCCTGCTGCATGCTCTGTCTTACGATTTTTCCAATTATCAGAAGGATGTTCTGAAGGATCTTCTGGAAGATACAGGTTATCTCAGCAAGGAAGATCTTGCCTATCTGACCATTGAAAGATAATCTTTTTCAATTGATCTGCGCCTTATATGGCGCTCTTTTTTTGCCTTTGCCTCTTTGCGTCACAAAGTCAGGGGTGGCATTACTTCCCCAATGCAAATAAAATGGTAAGTGGAGAGAGTGGCAAATCTTTTCGGAAAGGAGATTCCATGTCTGGCCTGTTTGTTAACTGGAGTCTGGATAGTTTTGGCAGCGTGATCCGCTCGCTGGCTGATATTTTCATTGTCTGGCTGATTCTGTACTATGTTCTGCGTCTGGCCCGTTCCAATTCACGGACAACACAGATTTTCAAAGGTATTCTGCTTGTGATCATCGTCGATGGCTTATCCAGCGTACTTGGTCTGAAAACACTGAAATACTTTGCGGATATGTTTATCAACTGGGGCTTTCTGGCCCTGATCATCATCTTTCAGCCGGAACTGCGCTCCATGCTGGAAAAACTTGGCAAGACAAATGTGTTCAGCCGGATTTCCAGTCTCAGCGGCAATGAGAAGGAACATCTGGTTGACCAGATTGTGACGGCTGTCATGCTGCTGAGCAAAGATAAGACCGGTGCTTTGATATCGATTGAGCGCACCCAGTCACTGGATGACTATGTCGCCACCGGCACCAGACTGAACTGTGATGTGACAGCTGAGATTCTGACTTCCATCTTTGTCACGACAACCCCGCTGCATGATGGCGCTGTCATTATCCAGGGCGATAAGATTGCCTGTGCAAGTGCATACTTCCCACCGACCAATCTGGATCTGCCCGGCCGCTATGGTGCCCGCCATCGTGCTGCTGTTGGTATTTCTGAGATTACAGATGCAGTAACTGTTGTTGTTTCCGAAGAAACCGGCAATGTGTCGGTAACAGAGGGCGGCCGCATGATGAGTGTGAATGAGCGGCAGCTGCGTGACTATCTGCTGCGTACCATCTGCGGACAGAGCACGCCGGTGGATGCACAGGAAACGGATACGGATAAGCAGGATGATGAAAAAAATGACGGCAGTGATAGTTCAGCCAGCCGCCGCCGTTTCCCGTTCTTCCATGCACAAAGTGAGCAGGAAAAGGAAGAGGAAAAGATGGAAGAGCTTCATGATGAGGCTTCCCGCATCAAACTGCCGCAGAATCATAAACATGACAGGCCGATTCCTTCCTATCCGCAGCAGGATCGCAAGATTCCTTCCTTTACGGAAGTGGAAAAGCAGATGGAAGAGATCGAAAAGAAGAAGGCTCATGAGCATGCCAAGATTGAGCCTGAGCAGGTCAGCGGCCTGAAATGCAGTGATGAAAAGGAAGAGAAGGGAGATGAACCCCATGCCTGAGGATAAGAAAGAGGGCCGCAGAGGTTCTGCTGCCAAGACGGATCTGGCCCGCAGGATTGCGGAGCAGTCCCGCCGCATGGCGCGTACAACCCAGCGCTTTGAGGAATTCCTTCTGAAACTGCTGCGTTGGTTTTCTACCTTCCTTGACAAAGTGCTGTTCAACCGGAAATATTCCCGCTGGGTAGCACTTGTCTTAGCCATTTTGATGTATGGCGCTGTCAATGCCAGTTCCTGGCGCAGCCTGACAACCGGCATGACCAGCAGCCGTTCCCGCAGCAATGTTGCCATCAGTGCCCAGTACAACAGCGATGCCTTTGAGCTTTCCGGCCTGCCTTCCACATGTGACATCACCATCACCGGTGATGCGACCAGTGTGACCACCGCCTTTAACAGCGATGGCACGATCGTTGCCGATCTGGAGGGGCTGTCGGAAGGAACACACAATGTCAAACTGAAAGCAGAAGGCTTCGGGGATTCCGTCAATGTCAAGATTGATCCTTCCAATGTCACCGTAACACTGAAGAAAAAGACAACCGAACAGTTTGATCTGTCCTATGACCTTGTTAATCAGGATAAGATGGACAGCAAGTATTCTGTAGGCACACCGGAGTTTGAATATACCAAAGTCAATGTGCGTGCTTCCCGCGATACGTTGAATTCCATTGCCTTTGTACGGGCATTGATTGATGTGTCCGGGCAGACAAGTGACTTTGACCAGGATGCCAAGCTTGTAGCCTATGATTCTGACGGTCAGGTTGTGAATGCAGATATTGTGCCGGATACGGTCCATGTGCATGTACCGGTTTCTTCGATCAGTAAGACGGTAAGTATTCAGGTGCAGGTGAGCGGTGAGGTGCCGGATGGCAAAGCCATTGCCAGCATCGGCCTGGATCAGCAGACAGTAACGATCTATGGCTCGCAATCTGTACTGGATGGCATTGACAAGGTGACCGTTACCCTGGATGCCAGCACCCTGACCAAGGATGCCACGGTATTGCGGCCGATCACGCTGCCTTCGGGTGTATCCAGTGCTTCGATTTCACAGGTGACCATGACGGTCAAGCTGGGAGATGAAACAAGCCGCACAATCGATAATGTGAAGATCAACTACAAGAACAATACCGGCAATTATACGGCTACCCAGCCGGATGGAAAGACAACGACAAGCGTGACGGTCTATGGTACTTCTGACAATATTAAAGCGGTCAGTGCAGAGGATATTATGGTATATATAGACATGTCGAATGCGCAGCCGGGCCTGCAGACGTTTGATCTGCAGATTGATCAGCCGGAAAATGGACTGGTACGGTATGAACTGATGGAAAAGACATATGAACTGAACGTGATCGGGGATACGTCACAGGATTCACAGACAGAAGGAGACACAAACAATGGGTAAGTATTTTGGAACAGATGGAATTCGCGGCAAGGCCAATGAGGGCCTGACAGCAGAGCGCGCCTTTGTGGTTGGCAGATATCTTGGCTGGTATTACAGCCAGAAGGGCAAGAAGAATATTGTCATTGGCAAGGATACCCGTCTTTCCAGCGATATGCTGGAATCGGCCCTGGCAGCCGGTATTACTTCAGAAGGCTGCGATGCCTATCTGGCCGGCTACTGCCCGACACCGATGATCTGCTATCTGACCGTCCATGAGGATTTTGCGGTTGGCGCCATGATCTCGGCTTCTCATAATCCGTTCTATGACAATGGCATCAAGGTCTTCTCCAAGCAGGGTGTCAAGCTGCAGGGTGAGGTTGAAGCTCTGATTGAGGATTATATCGATGGCAAGATTGAGATTCCTTACAAGACAGAAGGAGAGATCGGCCGGATTGTGAATTATCCGGAAGGTCTGGACCACTATCTGAACTTTGTTGTTTCAGAATTCCCGCTGGATCTGCACGGCACAAAGATTGCCATGGACTGTGCCAATGGCTCTGCTACTTATACGGCAGAAAAGGCACTGCGCAGGCTTGGTGCAGAATGCACGATTTTCTGCAATGATCCCAATGGCACCAACATCAACCGCAAGTGCGGCAGCACCCACCCGGAGCGTTTCCAGGAATATATGAAGCTTGGCTCCTATGATCTGGGTCTGACCTTTGATGGCGATGCGGACAGACAGATTCTGGTAAGACCGGATGGTGAGCTTGTCAATGGCGACTATGTGCTGTATATCTGCGGCAAGTATTACCGTGACAAGGGTGTATTGACAAACAATACGATTGTGACAACGGTCATGGCTAACCTTGGCCTCTGGAAGGCAATGGAAAGAGAGCATATCAATGTTGCCAAGACAGATGTCGGTGACAAGTATGTCTATGACTGCATGATCAAGAATGACTATATCCTGGGCGGCGAGCAGAGCGGGCATATCATTTTCTCCCGCCATGAGACAACCGGTGACGGTCTGGTGACGGCTCTTGCTATTCTCAAGGTAATGAAGAATACCGGAAAGAGTATTGCCGAGCTGTGTGAGGGTCTGCGGATTTATCCGCAGCTGCTTGTCAATGTGAAGGTCAATGACAAGACAAAGGTCATGGATGATCCGGAAGTGCAGGAAGCAATTGCCAAGGTGAACAAGGATCTGGATGGCAATGGACGCATTCTGGTGAGACCTTCGGGTACAGAGCCGCTGCTGCGTGTCATGGCAGAGGCGGAAACGGATGAGATCTGCCAGAAGGTATGCGGCCAGGTTGCAGATGTCATCAAGGCGAAATTCGGTGCATGATGGATACAGGCCGTCCTGATTGGGGCGGCTTTTTCATGTGCACGTGTTAAAATGATTCTGGTGATTGCTATGAAAAAAGTGATTTGTATTGTAGAAGATGAAAAAGACCTGAATGAACTGGTCAAGCGGTATCTGGAAAAGGAAGGCTATGAGGTACGCTCTTATCTGACCTTTGATGAAGCCAGTGCCCATACAAATGATGATGATGTGCATCTGTGGATTCTGGATATCATGCTGGGTGACAAGTCCGGTTTTGATCTGATTGATGAGATCCGTGCCCATTCACCGGATGTGCCGGTTATCTTCATGTCTGCCCGTGACAAGGAGTTTGACCGCATCATCGGCCTGGAAAAGGGCAGTGATGATTACATTACCAAGCCGTTTTCACCCAAGGAGCTGGTGCTGCGTGTGAATAATGTCATGCGCCGTACCTATAAGGATGAAGGTGCCAGAATTGAAGTGGATGGCTATGAAATTGATGAGAATCAGCGGATGGTCTTTGAGGGCAGCAATCAGATTGAGCTGACAACCAAGGAATTCGAGCTGCTGATGCTGTTTGTGAACAATAAGGGCACTGCCTTCCCGCGTGATGAGATTCTTTCCAAAGTGTGGGAGACCAATTATTACGGCAGTGACAGAGTGGTGGATGATACGCTGCGCAGGCTGAGAAAGAAGATGCCGAATCTGAGCATCCGCACCATTTATGGATTCGGATACAGGCTTGGATGAAGCGCCTCAATCTGTGGCTGCGTGAGCTGTCACTGAACCAGCAGCTGCTGGCCATCATCATCCTGTTTATCTCTGTTTTTGCGATTTTCATTTCCACCTTCCTGTCTCCGGCACTGGATCAGTTTTCCCGGAATGAAATGTACCGGCTGCTGCACAATTCCCAACAGAGCCTGCTTTCCTACCTGGATTACGAAGATATCGACCCGAGTGAGATTGTGCCAAATGAAGATGCAGAAATTGTGGATGCCATCTGTAAAGACGGCATAATTACGGTCCTGGGCACGAAAGTTCTGCCGTCTGATCTGCAGAAGGATATTGTGTCCCATACAGATACCGAAGTTTCCGGCACGCAGGATTACAAATGCGCTTCTGAAGTGAATGAGCATACCATTACGTATCTGTATTCCATGACCCGGATGAAAAACGGGAGCTGGCTTGTGTCAGTGATGGATAATGTCTATCAGACACAGTTCAAGACATCGCTTGTCAATGAGGTGGTGACGATGAATGTGCTGGTTGTGTCCGTCTTGTTTATCATCCTGATGGCCTGGGTATCAACACTGATCGTGCCGCTTTCACAGATCCGTACTTACATTGAAAAGGTTAAGAATGATGAGCCTGCTGAATTGAATGTGCATCGGCGCGATGCCATTGGCCAGGTGGCTGATGCATTGCGGGATATGGAAGGTGAGCTGCAGAAGCAGAACCAGCAGAAACAGGAAATGATTCAGAATATTTCGCATGACCTGAAGACACCGATTGCCACGATCAAGTCCTATGGTGAAAGTATCAAGGATGGTATTTATCCGTATGATACGCTGGAGAAGAGCGTAGATGTCATCATTGAGCATGCGGACCGCCTGGAGAAGAAGGTACAGTCTTTGATTGTGCTGAACAAGATGGATTATCTGCAGGATGAAACACCGGATGGTGATACGGTAGACATGAATGAGATCATTGACAAGGTCATCCTGTCTTTGAAAGTGATTCGCCCGGAGATTTCCCTGGAGAAGGATACCGAGGAGAATGTCTTTTTTCATGGGGCCCAGGATCCATGGCGGATTGTTGTGGAAAACCTGGTTGACAATGGCCTGCGGTATGCGGTATCCCATATCAGGATTGTGCTGAAGCAGAATGAACTTTGTGTCATCAATGATGGCAGTCCGATCCCGGATGAGGATCTTGAAAGAATCTTCAGACCGTATGAGAAGGGTACCAACGGCCGCTTTGGCCTTGGCCTTTCCATTGTCTATAAAGTTGTCACAACATATGGCTATCGGGTTGATGCCGAGAACCTTCCGAAAGAGGTGTGCTTCCGTGTATGGCGGGAAGGAAAACGCCCGCAGCGAAGGAAGAAGAAAGATAAAGAAAAAGAGAAAGAAACACACCGCAATGGGGTGATGGAGGATAAGGCATGAGTGCTGAGGTGAAATGGTGTACGTGCCGGCATGTGAAAACAGCCTATATTGAAGCCGGGCAGGGGCCGGATATGGTGCTGCTGCATGGCTGGGGTCAGAACAAGGATATGATGGGTCTGATCATGGAACACTTCAAGGACCGCTATCATGTCTACAGTCTGGATTTCCCCGGACATGGCCAGTCAGATCTGCCTGACAGTGCCTGGGGTGTACCGGAATATACAGAATTCTTTGAGGACTTTGTGAAGCAGAATGATATCAGGAATCCGGTCATCATTGCCCATTCGTTTGGCTGCCGGGTGGCGATCCGCTATGCCGCAAAGCATCATGATGTGAAAAAGATGTGTCTGACCGGGGCGGCTGGTATCCGACCAAAGCAGTCTTTTGACGCCAAGATCCGTGTTTCTGCCTATAAAGCGGGCAAGTGGTTTCTCAAGGCAACGCACAATGAGGAAAAGCTGCGCCAGCTGCAGGCATCAGCCGGCTCTGAGGATTACCGCAATGCCAAAGGCATCATGAAGCCGACATTTGTGAAAGTTGTCAATGATGACGTCACTCCGGTTTTGAAGGATGTGACATGTCCGGTGCTGCTCGTCTGGGGTGAAAATGATACGGCAGTACCGTTATGGATGGGACAGGAAATGGCAAAGAAGATGCCGGATGCCGGTCTGGCGGTCTTTGAGCATGATGACCACTGGGCCTACTGGCATCAGCCGCAGCGCTTCAATGCTGTCCTGGATATCTTTTTGAAAGAGGAAAATGCATGATCACAAAACTGTTATTGTTTGCTTTGACCATGTGGGCACTCTGGATTCCTTCCAGACATGCCCTGCATATGTATCAGCAGAACCGCTATGAAAACGGAAGATTTGCCAAGTGGATTCATACATCTGTGAAGGATCAGATTTCCGCCTGTATCATTCCGCTTGCCATTGTACTGATCTCTTTGATTGTGTCACTGTTTCAGGTGACCATCTGGCCATTTGTCTGTGTACAGATTCTGATGATTCTGTATCACCGTGCCATGGAAAAAGGAAAGCAGTACATCAAGCCGCTTGTGGTGACCGCAAGAGTCAAACGGCAGATCATTGTGCTTGTGATTCTGGAAGTACTTGTGCTCTGGCTGATTCTGGCCTTTGTACCGGCATGTTTCAGCTATGGCCTGATGATTGCGGCCGGCTATTTCCTGCCCTGGATCCTGCTGTTTGCCGTGGGATGGATCACGGCTCCGATCGAACATGGCGTCCAGCAGTCCTATCTGAATGATGCTAAAAAGATCCTGAACAATCATACTGGTCTGATCAAGATCGGCATTACGGGTTCCTATGGCAAGACAACAACCAAGAATATCATGCAGGCCGTATTGTCTGAAAAGTACAACACACTGATGACGCCGGCTTCCTACAATACACCGATGGGCATCACCCGTACGATCCGGGAAATGCTCAAGCCGATTCATCAGGTATTTGTATGTGAAATGGGAGCCGATCATGTCGGTGATATCAGTGAACTGATGGATTTTGTCCACCCTTCCATTGGTGTTGTGACATCCATCGGTCCTCAGCATCTCAACACCTTCGGATCTCAGGAAAACATCATCAAAGAAAAGATGCAGATGGCAGAAAAGCTGCCTTCTGATGGCGTGGCAATCCTGAACTATGACAATGACTTCATCCGTAACTATCAAATCAAAAACCCAGTCAAAGTGATCAGCTATGGCATTGCATACAAACAGGCGGATTACCGTGCTGAGGATATTTCCTATTCAGCATCTGGTTCTTCTTTTGTTATCGTGCATGGAGATGAACGTATTCCGGTGCAGACAAAGCTGCTTGGTGAGCTGAATATTCTCAACATCCTGGCAGCAGCTGCCTGTGCACGCAATCTGCAGGTTTCCTGGTCTGATATTGCCAGAGGCTGCAAGAATATGAAGCAGGTGGAGCACCGTCTGGAGCTGAAGCGGATCAATGGTTTCCGCTTCATTGATGATGCCTTCAATGCCAATCCCAGCGGTAGTGCCATGGCACTGAATGTGTTAAGCATGATGCCAGGGAAACGGATCATTGTCACGCCTGGCATGATTGATCTTGGTGCCAGACAAGATGAGATCAACCGCAGTTTCGGCAGACAGATGAAGGGTAAGGCAGACCAGGTGGTTCTGGTTGGTGAAGCCCAGACAAAGCCGATTCTGGCCGGTCTGCAGGATGTGGATTTTGATATGCGCCATGTGGTAGTATTAGCAAAGGAAAAGGAGGCATTTAACTGGGTGTGGGCAAATGCATCCAGAGAGGATACAATTCTTCTGGAGAATGATCTGCCTGATGCTTTCAACCGGTAAAATGATATGAAATGGTGTGTGATTGGAACCTGGGAAATGGCAGCACAGGGTGCTGATAAAGCTGCTGATATTCTTGCCAGGGGCGGCACGGCAAAACAGGCTACGCTGACAGGTGTGCAGGATGTTGAGGATAATCCGGAATTTCATTCGGTAGGATATGGCGGCCTGCCGGGCAAAGACGGCCATATTGCCATGGATGCAGGCTACATGGATGGCGATACGCTGCATTTTGGTGCTGTATCGGCACTGGAGGGATTCCGCTCTCCGGCTGCAGTGGCACAATCGCTGGCACAAGGAGATGCCAATAATTTCCGCACTGGTGCCGGTGCTGCTTTATATGCCGAAGAACATGGTTTTGAAAAGCGCAATAATCTGACCCCGGAGGCACAGGAAATTTTTGAAAAGAAGCAGGTTGAGAAATTAAAGGCATATGATGGCCATGATACGGTATGTTTCCTGGTACTGGACCAGAAGGGCACCATCTGTGCCACAACTTCTACTTCCGGTCTTTTCATGAAGGAACCGGGCCGTGTTGGCGATACACCGATGCCAGGGGTTGGCTATTACGCTGACAGTGAAGTTGGCGGGGCTGCGGCAACCGGCATGGGTGAAGAAATTGCCAAGGGCGCATTGAGCTATGCGGTTGTGGCTGCTTTAAAAGCAGGTGTACCGGTGCAGAGTGCTGCTGAGCATGCCGTCAAGGAACTGAATGATTCTTTGATCCGGCGCAATGGCTATGCCCAGCCGATGTCTTTGATTGCCATTGACAATCATGGCAACTGGGGTGTTGGTACGAATTGTGAATTTACGTTTGCTGTGGCAGATGATGAACATGCAATGCGCGTGTATGAGGTTCTGCCGCAGGAGGCAGGACTGGAGATTCGTCAGAAATGACGTTTCTCTTTTTATAAGAGATAAAGGAGAACAAAAATGAAACATCAGATCTGGGCACACCGCGGTGCCAGCGGCTATATGCCGGAAAACACACTGCTGTCATTTGAGCTTGCCGCCAGGCAGCACGCTGATGGCGTTGAGCTGGATATCCAGTACACAAAGGACAGGAAGATTGTCGTCATTCATGATGAAAACATCGATCGTACTTCCAATGGCACCGGCTGGGTGAAGGACTATACGCTTGAACAGCTGCGCACCTTCAATTTCAACAAGACCCATCCGGAGGCAGGCCATGCGGATATTCCGCTGATGCAGGAAGTGTTTGATCTGTTAAAGCCGACCAATCTTATGATCAATATTGAACTGAAGACAGGTATTTTTGATTATGAAGGTATTGAGGAAGAGATCATAGCCATGGTCAAGGCAAATGGCTTCCAGGACCGTGTCATTTATTCTTCCTTCAATCATTATTCGGCATTGAAGGTCAGACAGCTGGATCCAAATGCAAAGGTGGCCTTCCTGTATGAGGATGGTCCGATTGATATGCCGGAGTATGCACACAAGTATGGCATGAATGCCATTCATCCTGCTGTTTATAATCTGCGCTACAAGAATACTGTTGAGGAAGCACATAAGCTTGGCATGGATGTCAATGTCTGGACGGCCAATGATGAAATGCTGTGGGCATACTGTGACAAGATGGGTGCTGATGCCATCATTACAAATTATCCTGACAAAGCCAGAATTTTCTTTGAGGAACATGCATGAGTGAGCTGGAAGAGAAGACTGCCCCCTGGATTGCAGAACATGCCATCCAGCAGGAAATTTCCTCTTTTGATGGGGTTGCACTGAATACATATCATGCCATTCCGGATCATGCCAAAGCTGTTATCGTCATGGTTCATGGTTTCTGCGGCTTCTTTGGCAAATACCACGAACTGTTCATGCATTTCTATCAGGCTGGCTATGCACCGTTCTTTCTGGAACTGCGCGGCCATGGCAAATCAGGCAACCGGCGCAGTTTTGCGGATAAAAGAGTTACGGTAGGCTCCTTTGAGGAATATACCGGGGATGTGCATGCCTTTGTCAGCTGGATCAAAAAACAATATCCAGATATGAAGAGATTCCTGTTTGCTCACTCCATGGGCGGGGCAGCAGGTGCTCTGGAACTGGAAGAACATCCGGACGATTTTGCATGTGCCGTTCTTTCTTCACCGATGCTGGCCATGAATTTTGGCAAACTGCCGGAGCCGGCCGTGGATGCACTGTCTGTTTATGCAAAGGTAAAACATCTGGATGATGATTTTGCCCCTGGTCAGCATGCCTGGGATGATCACTATGATCCGGCCAATTCGTCCTGTGACAGTGAAAAGCGCTATGCCTATCAGTTCCATCAGCGTGAAAAGGATCCCTCCTATCAGACATGGGGCGGTACCTATGGCTGGGCAAGAGCAGCCAAGCAGGGAAGTGAAAAGGCACTGCAGAATGCAGGATTGGTGAAAGTTCCTGTCTTAATCTGTCAGGCAGAAAGGGATACGATGGTGCTGAATGAGGGAGAGCAGGAATTCAAGAAGCGCTCTGCCAATACGGCAATTTCGTCATATGATTCCCGTCATGAAATCTTTGCGGCAAATGATGATGTGTTTGAGAAGTATGTGAAGGATGTACTGACCTTCTATGATGTCCAAAGCAAAAAGCTGGAAGCAAAACAGGCATAATTACTGCCTGTGTGCTCTCAGCTTTTTCTCTTTGCATCATTTGCCAATGCTTACAATGGCATGCGCAATCCATTGGCTGCCGGTTCTTCCGGTTGCGGCCAGCAGAATACCGTTGATCAAAAACCAGGCGGCAATAAAAGCAATCACAGTGATGAGAAACGTTTTCTTCTTTGTCATATTGATCCTTTCGGGTAGTTTGATATTTGAAGTATATCGGAAAGAACACTGCAATAACAGCCTTATGCAATCAGAAAGAATATGGTTTAATAGAAGGTGAGCTGAACCCCGGATCAGTGTGAAAACAAATTATTTTTAGAAAAAGAAAAAAAGAGTTGCTTTCAATTATGCCCCATGGTAATATGAATGAGCGCTAAAAAAGAGCAACACAATATGCGCTTGGCAGATATTGAGGAAATACTCAAGAGGCCGAAGAGGTGCCCCTGCTAAGGGCATAGGTCGGGAAACCGGCGCGAGGGTTCAAATCCCTCTTTCCTCGCCATATTGGTTCTGTGGAGTAGTGGCTTATCTCGTCTCCCTGTCACGGAGAAGATCGCGAGTTCGAATCTCGTCAGAACCGCCTCTATTGTGCGCGTGTAGTTCAATGGTAGAACGCCACCTTGCCAAGGTGGACACGGCAGTTCAATTCTGCTCACGCGCTCCATGATCGATCCGGAAGAAATTCCGGATTTTTTATTTTTTCCATACTGGTGCTATCATGGTTGACAGAGTATGTCATTTCAGGGAGATCATGATCATGAAAAAAGAAAATCGCGGCCGGCGGCTTGCCGGTATGATTGTGGGCAATGTGATTCTGGCACTGGGAATTGCCTTGTTTCGGTTTTCATGTACGGGCAATGATGCCTATACGGCCATGAACATTGCAATTTCAAACAAGATCGGCTGGCAGCTGGGAAACTGGCAGCTGTTAGTAAATATTGCTCTGCTGGTGGTGGAGTTTCTTGCCGGCAGACAGTATATCGGCTGGGGCACCATCGTCAATGGAGCATTGTTAGGCTATATGGTCACCTTCTTTTATAACCTTTTATGTGCCGGCTTTTCTCTGCCTGTAGCATTTTTGGCAAAGATTGTAGTCATGCTGGTGGCAATGGTGATCACATCGTATGGCTCTTCTTTGTATCAGGCATCCAATGAGGGTATTGCCCCATATGACTATGCGGCCATCTGCCTGCGGGATCATCTGCATCTGCCTTACTTTGGCTGCCGTGTGTTTACGGATGCCTTATGTGCATTGATCGCATGGCTGTCAGGAGGCCTGATCGGCATCGGTACACTTGTCTGCACATTCCTGCTAGGACCGCTGATTTCTCTGTTTACACGACTTGTCAATGCAAAACTGCTCGGCGTTGAAAATCAATTCTGAATTCTGGTATCCGGATCACAGATATCATTTTTCTCAATGCATGCCCGTAAGCGGAAGATATAAACAGGCTTGTCCTGCTGGTAATTCATTGTGGCAAGATAAGCGGTTGTATCGGAGAGAAAGGGCGTGTGATTGGACTTTGCACAGGTCATCATCGGAGCCAGGGAGAGAATATTGATCCTGGTCAGATCCTGGAGTGAAATCAATTGTGAGATACACAGGCCGTTGGGAATCACCACGGCCTTTTCTGGTATGTCTGTTTTGTCTTTGAGCATGTAGCGGTATGTTCCAATGCCGGCCTGCAGGGGAATCTCTTTGTCTACGATTGGCCCGTTGAGTATTTCTTTGGAAATATGCAGGCAGATGGTAGTTGTTTGATAATGCAGGGACAGCAGGGTGGAAGCTACCTCTTCAAAAGGGGGATAGAAGTCAATCTTGGTATCAACTGACTGCATGATTCTGACACTGTCAAAGCCTTCGTCCATCGTTTCCCGGATATGGCGCTTCTCCAGTTCCAGATAGCGGATTTTTTCCTGCAGGGCAGCGATTTCATCATTGATTGCCTTTTCTCTTGCCGAAAAACTGTCCAGCAGAAACTGAGAGCTGTCTGCACACAGAGCCTGTTCAATCTCATGGAATGACATGGAAAAATCACGCAGTTTGCGCAGGTGCATGAGCGAGGCAAAATCTGCCATGGAATAATCATAGTAGCCGTTTGCCAGCCGGTTTGGGTGAAGCAGTCCCTTTTTGCGGTACATCCGGATGGTTTCCGGATTGGTGTTTGTCAGTTTCGATAACTCGTGAATATACATCTTTTCCTCACTTGTGAAATATTTATTAAAAGCCATTGACTCTGTATCGGATACAGGGTTTTTAATAATAATAGAGAACAAATCCGGAAATGTTCAAGTGATGGGAGGAAGAATGAATACCAAAAGATGTTTTCGCAGTGGTACAGTGCTGCTTTGCACAGCATTGCTTGTGGGGTCACTGACCGGATGCGGCAAGAAAAGTGGTACTTTTAAGGGAACTGCAGCTGGCAAAAACGGAGATGTGACGGTAGAAGTCACATTGAAGAATGGTGAAATTACCAATGTTGAAGTGACAGATCAGCAGGAAACCAAAGGCATTGCCGATCCGGCACTCGAGAAGGTTCCACAGGAGATTGTGGATGCCGGCACACCGAATGTAGATGCTGTTTCAGGTGCTACGGTAACTTCCAATGCAATCATGGATGCGGTCAAGGACGCATTGAAGAATGCCGGTCTGAATCCGGATGACTTTGCGGCTGCAGCAAAACATGAAAATGTACCGGTGACCTATACTGCCGGCACATATACAGGCGAAGGCACAGGCTATAATGGCCCGATCCAGCTGGATGTCACCTTCAGTGAAGATGGCATTACGGATATTGCCATCAAGAGTTCCAAGGAAACCAATCATATCGGTACACCGGCCTTTGATATCCTGTTTGCGGATGCCAAGGAAGCAAATGGCTCCGGCATTGACAGTGTATCTGGTGCAACTTTCACTTCCAAGGGCGTCAAGGATGCCCTGGCAGATGCAGCTAAGCAGGCAAAGGCATCTGATCTGGACGGCTTTGAAAGCAACACCGTTGTGCATGAAGCACAGGATCCGATTGAAAAGACCTATGATGTTGTGGTGGTAGGAGGCGGCGGTGCCGGTATGGCTGCTGCTGCTCAGGCTGCCATGAATGGCGATTCCGTTGCGGTCATTGAAGAAAATGCGGAAATCGGCGGCAACACCATCGCTTCCGGCGGTCAGTTCCAGTCCGTGCAGAAATATCTCTGCTGGGATGAGAACGATCCGGATGCCACAACCGGAGAGTACAAGGGACAGACCTATGACAAGGTCAAGATGGCCAATGGCAACATCAAGGTTCTCAAGACCATTCTCAACTGGAGTGAAGAACCGTTTGATGAAAGCTACTTCAAAGACCATGACTTTGTGGCAGGTGATATTGATACCCTGAGCCAGGCAGGTGTGCATGCGGAATATCTGGATACGCTCAAGGCATTGAAGAAAGAGATTCAGGCATATCTTGACTGGGCACAGCCAAAGCTGGATGCCGGTGTCAATGAAGGTGATCTGACCTTGTTCTCCACTGTCAACCTGCATATCTTCCAGACTTACTATGGCGGCCTGCGTCCTAACAGCGACCATACAAAGTGGATTTATGGTGACTACAAGCTTGTCTCTCAGTTCATTGAAGGCGGCCAGGATCTCAAGGGCTGGCTGGAAGACCAGGGTGCACTGTTTGATGAGTCTGTGCAGCCGACCATTGTCGGTGCTCTGTGGAACCGTGAAAATGACTTCATGGGCTGCGACCTGGATGGTGATGGCACTGCCGATCCGGATGGCTCCAACACCAAGGGCAAGAGTGTCTTCAACACGTACATTGCGACAACAAAGAACACACTGCTCAAGACAGCCGATAACGCTGCTGACAATGCAATCATGACCCGAACCAAGGCAGAATCACTGATTACAGAAGATGGAGCTGTCACCGGCGTCAAGGCAAAGATGTATGACGGTACCGAAGTCACCCTGCATGCCAATAAGGGTGTCGTGCTGGCAACCGGCGGTTATGCGGCCAACATCAAGCGCGTCATGGAAACAAACGAATACTGGGCAGATGGCGATATTACTTCTTCCACAAAGACAACCAACCGTTCTTCGCTGGTTGGCGATGGCATCGATATGGGCACAGAAGTCGGTGCTGGAACAACCGGCATGGGCTGGACACAGATGATGCCGATCTCCTGGGTCGACAATGGCAACCTGGCTTTTGGCGGCGGCAACTATGCAATCTATCTCAATCCGAAGGATGGCACCCGCTATGTTAATGAGACAAGTGAAAGAGATGTCCTGTCACTTGGTGAGTTTGAAAATGGTGTCAGCTATGATGGTGCCCAGGGCACGGTCATTGAGATTGCCAATGCTTCACAGGCAATTCCTGGTCCGTATCCATATGGCACACCGAAGGATTCTGATCTGACTCTCTGGAACAGTGATGTGGAAAACCGTCAGTATACAAGAACGGTGGATCAGCTGGATGATCTGTTCAAGCAGCTTGGTTTTGACTGCACAGGCGAGCAGGTCAAGGAAACCATTCTGGCTTATGATAAGGCCTTGATGGAAAACAAGGGTGAAGAGCTTGATCCGGAAAAGACCGGCTGGACAGCATTGATCGGCAATGCTGAAAAGGATGAAAACGGCAACTACAAGGAAGATACCTATACACTGGATGGCGTGCAGCTGAAAGTGCGCCTGCTGGCTCCGAGCACACACCATACCATGGGCGGTCTTACCATTGATGATCAGCGCCACGTTCTGGATGAAGATGGCAATGTCATCAAGGGACTGTATGCGGCTGGTGAGGTTACCGGCGGCATCCATGGCGGCAACCGTCTGGGTGGCAATGCGATCGTTGAGATCTTCGTCTCCGGACGCACGGCAGCCAATGCGATTGATGCGGATCAGAAATAAGCAGGAAAGCACCGGAAATCCGGTGCTTTTTATGTGGTGCGATCATGCGGCGGTGCAGTTGATTTATGCAGATCAACTCAATATAATAGACACGTTTCGAGATTAAGAATGAGGTGAGCATATGGATTATCAGAAGATTATCAATATTGCAGTGATTGCCCACGTCGATGCAGGCAAGAGTACGCTTGTCAATGCATTCCTGAAGCAGAGCCATGTCTTCAAGGATAACGAGAAGGTTGTGGACTGCATCATGGACTCCAATGATCTGGAGCGTGAACGCGGCATCACGATTTATTCCAAAAACTGCTCGGTTACGTATAAGGACTATAAGATCAACATCGTCGATACACCAGGCCATGCGGATTTCTCTTCCGAAGTAGAGCGTATCATGCGTACTGTAGATACCGTCATTCTGCTGGTAGACAGTGCAGAAGGACCGATGCCGCAGACACGTTTCGTGCTGAGCAAGTCTCTGGAGATCGGCTTACGTCCGATTCTGCTGATCAATAAGATGGATAAGGCGGACCAGCGTGCTACAGAAGTTATCGATGAAGTATATGATCTGTTCCTGGAGCTGAATGCAACGGATGATCAGCTGGACTTCCCGATTCTCTATGGTGTAGCAAGAGAGGGTATTGTCCGCTATGACTGGGACAAGGATACCAACAATGATATCGTGCCTCTGTTTGAGACGATCATTCATCACACCCAGCCGTATCCGAATCTGATGGATGAGCCTGTACAGATGCAGATCTGTGCACTGGCATATGATGACTATATCGGCAGACTTGGCATTGGCCGTATCTATAAGGGTACTTTGAAGGCTGCTACACCGTATGAAGTGTGCAATGCCAATGGCACGATCCACCAGGGCAAGACAAACCAGATCTTTGTTTACAAGGGACTGAGCCGGATTTCTGTAGATGAAATCCAGTGTGGTGAGATCTGCATGATCTCTGGTATTCCTGATATCAACATCGGTGATACGCTGTGCCCGGTTGGCGCTCCGGATCCGATGCCAGCCATCAAGATTGAAGAGCCGACTCTGTCCATGAACTTCATGGTCAATGACTCTCCGTTTGCAGGTCAGTCCGGTAAATATGTGACATCCCGCAATATCCGTGAAAGACTGGAAAAGGAACTGGAAGTCAATGTTGGCCTGAAGGTAGAAGATACAGATTCCACCGATACGTTCAAGGTATCCGGCCGTGGTGAGCTGCATCTGACAGTCCTGCTGGAACAGATGCGCCGTGAAGGATATGAAGTTGCTGTATCCCGTCCGCAGGTCATTCTGAAGAAGATTGACGGTGTACAGTGCGAGCCGGTTGAGGAAGTCGTCATTGATGTGCCGACGGAATATTCCGGTGCTGTGATTTCTGCATTGAATGTGCGCAAGGGCGTGCTGAATGATATGGAAGAGATCGGAACATATACCCGTATCACATACATGGTTCCGACCAGAGGCCTGATTGGTTTCCGCAGCGACTTCATCAATATGACTCATGGTGAAGGTACCATTGTGCAGCGTCTTGCGGATTATGAACCATGGAAGGGTGAGATCCCGCAGCGTGAGAATGGTGCTTTGATTTCGACGGAAACCGGCAATGCCATGACCTATGCGCTCTGGAACATTCAGGAAAGAGGCCAGTTGTTCATTGGTGCCCAGACACCGGTATATGAAGGTATGATCATTGGTGTTTCCAGCAAGAACATGGATATGGGCGTCAACCCGATCAAGAACAAGAAGATGACAGCGGTGCGTTCTACCGGCAATGATGAAGCCATGAAGCTTGTACCGCCGCGCATTCTGACACTGGAAGGTGCCGTTGAGTTCATCAATGATGATGAGCTTGTTGAAGTGACACCGACAGATATCCGTGTCCGTAAGAAGTACCTGACTGAGATTGACCGGCGCCGTCATTACCGTGCACTGGGCAAGCTTGATGCACAGGAAGAAAGTTCGAAGTAACAGATGACAGGGCAGCGATGTCCTGTTTTTCTTGTCTTTTGCAAAGCCTGTCCGTTGTCATATAATAAGAAGCAGAGTATCAGTTGTTTTCATGATTCGGCAGGGAGCCAACGGAGGAAGCTTCGTGAAAAAGTATTTGTGTTTTGATATTGATAATGGCACGTTCCGTTATGGCATTGTCTCACAGTGCCTTGATCTGATGGACAGCGGCCGTATGACATTTGGCATGTCAGGAAAAGAAGAATTATTCGAGCCGCTTGGCGATGTAGCAGCCAGATACAAAGACCAGGTGGAGGGCATTTCCATCACTATGCCCGGTGTCATTGACCGCAAAAAAGGCATTGCCTATTCCGGCGGTGTTTTCCGCTGGGTGCATAATATGGATTATGCAAAGGAAGTTGAAGAACTGACCGGATTAAAGACTGTGATTGCCAACGATGCCAAGGCTGCGGCCATGGCGGAAATCGGCTATGGTGCCCTCAAGGGAATCCGCAATGGCATGATGGTCATGATCCTGGGCGGCGGCATCGGCGGTGCTGTGGTCATGGATGGCAAGCTGTGTGACGGTGCACATTATGCGGCTGGTGAGTTTTCCTATATGCGGGCAGACTATCAGGACCGCTATGGCAGAGATGGCATTTTCTCACAGACAAATGGTGTGGATGCCCTGGCTGCCTGTGTCAATGAGGCAACCGGGCGGGATGATATGAATGTGATCCGGATCATGATGCGGCTGCAGCAGAATGATCCCGATGTCCTGCGTGGGGTAAACAGCTATTGTGACGGGCTGGCATCCTATTTGTATAACATTCAGTGTGTTATTGATTCTTCACGAATCGTCATCGGCGGCAATATCTCCGAGCCAGTCTTTCTGAAACTGATCCAGGAAGCCGTGCACAGACGCTTTGAAAACGTTCAGTATCATAATATCTGGGAGCCGGAAGTGGTGGAATCAGACTTCCATTCCAATGCCAGAATGTTCGGTGCTGTTTATAATTATCGTCAGTTAATGGAAAATACAGATTAATTTTATGTAAGCCCTAACATAAAAAATATAGCTGAAATAAATTTGAAATACAAGACTGGTAATGATAGCAGGGACAGCTATTATATAAGTGCAAAGAGAAAGAGCCAACCGAATGAGAGCCGGGAGGTATCCAATGAAACCAGGAATTTACGGAGGCAGGTCATAGAAACCTGCAATAAAAAGCATTCAATTCTGACTTCTGATATTTCTGTCAAAGCCTGATGGAAGGCGCAGAGCGAAGTCACTGGAAACAATCCGCAGACATGAAAGAGCCACTCATGGCACCCTGTGTATAGGGCACATCTCTTGGAACATGAGCTGGCAGTGAGGAAGAAAGCAAGAGTTCATGAGCGCCGCAATGGTAACAGCAGCGGCAGTAGGTAAAACATGACATGATCTGCCTTCCAGTGATCAGCAATGGCTGAACAAAAGCGAACAGGAAAGTAAAACACATCAGGAATCCTGTATATGTAAGCAGATGGGCAAGTTGAAAGAGAATCAGTTGTGCCATCATAAGCATCAGATGCAAAGAAGCTGAAATAGAAACTGACAGGATATTGTGAAGCGGAATGAAGAGAAGGAGAACCGGACAGCCCCGGTTCTTCTTTTTGTGGTGAGTGCTGTACTTACATGGTATAATTTTCACAAGGAGGCTGAAATGAAAAGTCTTGTATTTCTGGCTGATGGTTTTGAAGAGTGTGAAGCTCTGGTAACAGTGGATCTGCTCAGAAGAGCAGGAATCACTGTGGATATGGTTTCGATCAATGATCAATTGATGGTTCATGGTTCTCATGGTGTACAGATCAAAGCAGATCTTCTGCTGAAAGATGCGGATATTTCTGCATATGATGTGGTGATCCTGCCGGGAGGAAAGGTTGGCACGGCAAATCTTGACAAGTGTGATGCTGTGAAGAAGGCTGTGCTGGCTCATTACAATGCGGGAAAGCTGACCTGTGCCATCTGTGCAGCACCTTCTGTGCTTGGTCATCTTGGCATCCTGAAGGATAAATATTATACGTGTTTCCCGAGCTTTCATGATGAGAGCTATGGCGGAAAATTCATGATGGTGCCCGCGGTTGCGGATGGCAATGTTGTTACCGGAAGAGGCATGAGCGCTTCCCTGGAATTTGCCCGTGAGATTCTGAAGAAGCTGATCGGGGATAAAGAGCTGGCCAAAGTGGAATATGGCGTGCAGTATTACCGCTGATTGATACAATAGAATTGTATATTTAAGGGATTGAGGAAAAGGAGAACAACGGATTATGTTCAGTATGCTGACAAGTGATGCCAGTCTGTTCAAGTTTGATGTTTTGACAGAGGTGGCAAGAGAGGCTTTTGAGGGAGAGCTTGCAGAGGAAAAGGTAAATGCCTATGCCCGCCAGCTTGTTTCGCTTGGAGGTGAGCGGTTCCGCTGCTGTGTATACAAGGAAAGGGAAGTTCTGCGGCAGAGAGTGCGTCTTGCCCTTGGCAAGATGGCAAACGATTCTGAGGTGTACAAGCCGAAACAGATCGTACAGGTTATTGATGCGGCATGTGATGGCTGCACCATTCAGAAGATTCAGGTGACTGACAACTGCCGTAAGTGTATGAAAAAAGCATGTCTTGCGGCATGTAATTTCGGTGCCATTTCCATGGGTGCCCATCGTTCTGTCATTGATCATGCCAAGTGCAAGGAGTGCGGTGCCTGTGCCCGTGCCTGCCCGTATAATGCGATTGTTGTTACCGAGAGGCCGTGCTATGCCCACTGTCCGGTACAGGCGATTTCCTGGAATGATGCCAAGATCTGTCAGATTGATGAGGACCGCTGCATCAACTGCGGTGCCTGCCTGAAGGCCTGCCCGTTTGGTGCTATTTCGGATATGAGCTGGGTATCACAGGTTATTCATCTGCTCAATGAGAAGGTAGAGACATATGCCATTGTGGCACCTTCCATTCAGGGTCAGTTTGAAAACGTATCTCTGCCTGCGATCTTCAAAGGTGTTGAGATGCTTGGCTTTACCAAATGCGTGGAGGTTGCCGGCGGCGCTGATGCAGTAGCCCATAATGAGGCAGAGGAGCTGATCAAGCATAAGGAAGCCGGTCTTCCTTTGACAACTTCCTGCTGCCCTGGCTTTGTGAATATGTTAAAGATTCACTTCCCGCAGCAGTATGAAGAGAACAAGAGTACGACGGTTACCCCGATGATGGCAACTGCCCGCAAACTGAAGAAGGATCATCCTGGCTGCCAGGTTGTCTTTATCGGACCGTGTGTTGCCAAGAAGCAGGAAGCAATGCAGGAAGTCAGTGCGGTTGACTATGTGCTGACGTTTGAAGAGCTGATGGCAATGTTTGCAGCCAAGGGTGTTGACCTGGACGAGATTCAGGGTGATGAGAAACTCACCGCATCTAACTATGGCAGAAACTTCGCTGCCAGCGGCGGTGTTGCGGCTGCGGTTGTGGAAGCTTTGAAGGAAATGGGATATGA
This sequence comes from Lactimicrobium sp., assembly GCF_036453465.1. NCBI lineage: Bacteria > Bacillati > Bacillota > Erysipelotrichia > Erysipelotrichales > Erysipelotrichaceae > Lactimicrobium > Lactimicrobium sp. The sequence goes on along the minus strand of NZ_JAZHUW010000010.1, from coordinate 28,495 downwards.
TAAGCCTGTTACTTCTGTGCTGGCCAATGGCGGCATGGAGTGCAAGCAGCAGCTGAACCTGATCAAGTTCAAGCGCTTCAAGGCAGATATTCTGGAAGGCATGGCCTGTGTGGGCGGCTGTATTGCCGGCCCGGCAGTCATTTCTCAGCCGGCGCAGGTCAAGGGCAGAATGATGCGTGAAAACATGGCCAACAAAGCAACAACGATTAATGATTCTCTTGCCGCAACAAGCTATGAGAATGTTGATATGGATGTCAGACATAAAATCTGAGTAAAATAGATACATGACGAAAATTGACGCGAATCAGTTGAAATGGATCCGGAAGCCGGAACGCTATATTGTCAGAAGGGACTGTGTTATTCTGGAAACAGAGCCATATACAGACCTGCGGGGACACCGGCATGGGGCGGAGGCAGTAGAACTGTCTCTGAAACCAGATGGCTATTTCATGTTTACGGTTCGCGTCGATTTTTCGTATCAAGGCAAGTTTGACCAGTGCGGCATTCTGCTGTACAACGGTTCCAGACGGAAGGCGGTATGCTGTACAAAACGGCGCAATGAAGAGCTTGATGAGCTGGATGTCATAGTCTTTCATGGCCGTTATGGCGATCGTTCCTGCCGTGAGATTGGCACAGCGATCCGCTGGATGTATTATCGTGTATGGTATCGGGCCGGAGCTGTTCGGATTCAGTATAGCTTTAATGGCAAGGTATTTTCGGATGTCAGACAGTTCTGGATGGAGGAACACAATGGTCCCATCCGCATTGGCATCTATGCCTGCAGCCCGCTGAATTCCCGCTTCGACTGCACATTCTCACAGATGGAACTGAAAGAAAAGAGGTAAATAGATGAGCGCACTAGAAAGATTGATCCGCTATTGCAGAATCGATACACAGTCTGATCCTGACAGTCAGACTTCTCCTTCCACAAAGAAGCAGTTTGATCTGGCAAAGGTACTGCTGAAAGAACTGCAGGAGATGGGAATTCAGGATGCCAGCCTGGATGATACCTGCTATATCTATGCACATCTGGAAAGCAATCTGGACCATGAAAGTCCATGTGTTGGCTTTATTGCCCATATGGATACAGCACCGGATTACAGCGGTACCGGTGTGAATCCGCATGTCATTGAAAACTATGATGGAAAAGATATAGATCTAGGAAATGGCGTTGTCACCCACATTGCCGATTTCCCGGAGATGGCATCTTTGAAAGGAAAAACACTTGTGGTGACCGATGGCACAACCCTGCTTGGTGCAGATGATAAAGCTGGTGTGACAGCCATCATGGAAGCACTGCAGTATCTTGTATCGCATCCTGAGGTAAAGCATGGCAGAATTGCCATTGCCTTTACGCCGGATGAAGAAGTCGGCAGGGGTACGGAACATTTTGATGTGAAGAAATTCGGAGCTGATTTTGCCTATACCATGGATGGCGGTGATATCAGTGTCTATTCAGATGAAACCTTCAATGCGGCCAGTGCGGTTGTTAAATGCACAGGTCTTTCCATTCATCCAGGTTCCGCAAAGAACAAGATGGTCAATGCTCTGAATGTGTGCGTTGACTACCATAATCTGCTGCCAGCCTATGAAAGACCGGAACATACAGAAGGACGTGAGCCGTTCTTCCATCTGCACAGAATGCATGGCGATGTGGACTATGCGGAAGCAGAATATCTGATCCGTGCTCATGAAAGCAGTGATTTTGAAACCATGAAGAAACTGATGAAACAGGCAGCTGACTACATCAATGATGTCTATCAGCGTCCGGTTCTGACGGTGGAAATCAGTGATACCTATCACAACATGAAGGAAGTGCTCATCAAACATCCGGAGGTATCTGATATTGCGGTTGCCTCATTGAAAGATCTTGGCTTAACACCGGTTAATGAGAGTATCCGCGGCGGTACCGATGGCTCCAATCTGACCTTCATGGGTGTGTCGTGTCCTAATCTTGGCAATGGCGGCGGCAACTGCCATGGCCGTTATGAATACTGTGTTGTTGAGCAGCTGGAACAGTCCAGCCAGCTGATTGAACAGATTGCCAGACGGACAGGGGAGATGAGAAAATGATCTGCACATGCACACTGAATCCATCTTTGGATTATTTCATGGAAGGCGACAAGCAGCTGCAGCCGGGAAAGCTCAACCGTTCTCAGCTGGAATACTATGAAGCCGGCGGCAAGGGCATCAATGTGTCCATTGTGCTCAATAATCTCGGCATTCCGACCCGTGCCTTTGGCTTTATCGGCGGATTCACCAAGGATTTCTATATTGACCTGCTGGCCAAGTATGAATTTATCCGGCCGAACTTTACTTATACCGAAGGCCATACACGCATCAACGTCAAGCTGCGGAATCAGGATGAAAGCACGGATATCAATGCGACCGGTCCGTATATTACCGATGTGGATATGCAGAATCTGATGGGCAAGGTTTCCCGCCTGAGTGAGGGTGACTATCTTGTTCTGGCTGGCAATACGCAGGATTATCTTGTTGAAGATGTCAAGAAAATGCTGCAGAATGCCGTCAAGGAAAAGGTCAGAGTCTGCATGGATACCGATCCGCGCCTGATGAAGGATATGCTTGGTTCAGGTCTGTTTATGATCAAGACAACCCCGGCTGAGCTTTCCAGCATGGTGGATTTTCCTTTGGACAATGAGGAAGCATTGATCAAAGCCGGCCGTCAGCTCCATGAGGATGGCGTGCAGAACGTGCTGATTCTTTCTGAAAACAGGGATGCTCTGCTTGTCTGTGACAAAGGTGTTTATGGCGCCACCCTGCAAACAGAGAGCAAGGCAGTCAATACCGTAGGTACCGGTGATGCGCTGGTAGCTGGTTTCCTGATGGATTATCTGCGCTCCCGGGAGCCGGTGGATTCCTTCCGGTTCGGGGCTTCCTGCGGCAGTGCCAATGTCTATTCACGCGGTCTTGCGACACGTGAGAAGATTGACAGTTTTTATGAGACAACCAAAGTCAGAAAGATTTCTGACTGAGATTTTTGGAGAAGTGATTGAATGAAGAAAATGCTGATAGCGGGAGCGCTGCTTGTTTATGCGTTCATGTTTGTCAACACGGATCCTGATGCAGTCAATACGGTATCAACCAGTCCTATTACCATTACTGAGAATGTTTCGATTGACAGCAGTGCAGCGGATATGACCCCCTATGGCCTGAGTGATCCTTCTGCCCATGCCTTCCGCGAAATTTCCATGTCGCAGGCTCTGCAGATTTTCCAGCAGGGCGGCTCTGCCATTCTGTTTTTTGCCAAGGCAGACGGTACAGAATGTGTAACCGCAGCACCGATTCTGAACGAAGCAGCGATGAATCTGTCGGTAACAGTCTATTATGTGGATACCAATGGAGATTACAGCCAGGAAGATTACAATGCTCTGACATCTTTGATCTCTGATACATTTGTAACGGATGATTCCGGCAACAAGTCGTTCTTTGTACCGGATGTTGTGGCAGTGAAAGATGGTGCTCTCAGCGGCTATCATGTTTCCCTGCTGGATGGCATCAGTGCCGCCGCCGGCAGTGTGCAGCTGAGCAGTGACCAGAAGAATGAGCTGTATAACGATTATGTCAGTGTCATCCAGTCCGCTGCTGACAATGCAGTGTCGAGTTCCTCAGCCCAATAATCAACATGAAAAGAAGCTGGAATTGCATCTCCAGCTTTTTTTATGTCATTCTTCAAACAGGGCAGCACCGTTTGTTTCAATGATATGTTTGTACCAGTAAAATGACTTCTTGCGGTAGCGATTGAACGTTCCTTTGCCATGGTCATCACAGTCCACATATACAAAGCCATAGCGTTTTGACATCTGCTTCGTGCTTTCTGAGACAAGATCAATGCATGCCCAGGACGTATAGCCCAGCAGCTGCACGCCATCTTCATAAATGGCATCATACATGGCTTTGAAGTGATCTCTGTAATAGGCAATGTGAGCATCATCATTGACGGTATACGTATCTCCATCCTTGACGAGTGTTTCTTTTTCTCCCAGGCCGTTTTCCACGATGAACAGCGGTTTGCGGTAGCGGTCATACAGATCCACAAGCGAAATCCGAAGACCAGTTGGATCATTCTGCCAGCCCCATTCACTTGTTGGCAGGTATGGATTCTTGACAGCAGTGATGGTATTGCCGGCGGTAGTTTCCAGATTGTCGGTGTTATGAGCAACACAGCTGGAAGAATAGTAGGAGAAGGAAATGAAGTCGACCGGATATGCCTTCATGATCTTCAGATCATCGGGTTCCATCTGAATGTGAATGCCATGATTTTTGAATCTGGCCAGCAGATAGGCAGGATATTCACCAAATACCTGGGTATCACTGTAACAATACGTGGAACGCATTCTCTGCTGTGCTTCCAGAACATCCAGTGGATTGGGGGAATAGGGATAATAGGTCAGCTTGGTAAGCATACAGCCGACCTTTGCGTCCGGATCTTTCTCATGAATATACTTTGTGGCCAGTGCACTTGCCACAAACTGATGGTGCATGGACTGGAAGATTACTTCTTCAAACTTTTCCGGTGCAAAACGATCCTTGATCAGGCCGCCGGTTGTAAACGGATGGCGGATCATGGAGTCGACTTCATTGAACGTCAGCCAGTACTTGACATACTTTCCATAGCGGTCAACGATCGTATGGACAAAGTTCATGAAGAACCCGATGGTGCGCCGGTCATACCAGCAGTTATATGCCAGGGCAAGATGCAGCGGCGGTTCATAGTGGGAAATCGTTACCAGCGGCTGAATACAATACTTCTGCAGTTCCTGGAAGACGGCATCATAAAACTGCAGGCCTTCTTCATTGGGCTTTTCTTCATCTCCTTCAGGATAAATACGGCTCCAGGCAATGGACATGCGGAATACTTTGAAGCCCATCTCACCAAGCAGGGCAATGTCTTCCTTGTAGTGGGAATAAAACTCGGAGCCATGGCGCTTTGGATAATGATCCATGTCATCCGGATTGGCCAGTGCTTCTTCAACATCCTTCATCAGGACTTCATTCTGTTTCTTATAGTCTTTGACATCGGTATCGAGATGGCTGCGGGCACAGTCCGCAACACTCCATCCCTTGCCGCCCTGATTGAAGCCGCCCTCAAACTGGTTGGCAGCGGTGGCACCGCCCCATAAGAAATCTTTCGGAAATGTACGTGTCATAATTTCTCCTTTTTCTGACTTCATTTTATAATGGAACCGGAGTATATATGCCAGGTTTCTTTTCTTTTTTCCAGCCGCATCTCAAGATCAGCGGCCACATCGTCGATCTGATCCAGGAAGAGCACCATCTTCCCGGCCATGGCAGTTCATATGAATCCTATGATTTTGGGATTTATTTTCATCATACCTCCTGCCGGATCGGGCAGTGCGACCTGCGCATCGGTATGAACCGTGAACTGTATTATGCCGGCAATATCGGCTATCGGATCTATGCCCAGTACCGCGGCCATGGCTATGCTTTTGATGCCTGCCAGCTGCTGCTGGTGCTGGCCAGGGATCGTTTTCACATGCAGGAAGTCATCATCACATGTTCACCGGATAATATTGCCAGCCGCATGACCCTGGAAAAGCTTGGCGGCACCAAAGTAGAAACCGTCCAGGTTCCGCAGGATCACTGGCTGTACCAGCGCGGGGAAACCATCAAGATCATCTATCTGTATCCGCTGTGGCAGAAATGAAAAAGACAAGAGGTGTATAATAGGGCCATGCATAAGCTGATACGTGTTCTTTCTTCAAGATTATTTCTGGTGCTGGCTCTGGTCATTGCCCAGATTTACTTTCTGCTGGCTTACATCTGCCAGTTTTCTTATGTCAATAATCTGACGCCGTTATTTACATTGATCGGACTGCTGCTGGCGGTATGGCAGGTGAACCGCAAAACGGATCCGGCCTATAAAATTGCCTGGGTGGTGGTGCTGCTGGCAGTGCCGGTGATCGGTGTGCCGATGTATCTGCTATGCGGCAATAAGAAGCTTTCCCGTAAATTATATGATGGCACGCTCAATGCTAGTACAAAGCTGAAAAGCACATTGAAGGAAGACCAGGATCCGGCGGTATTGAAACAGATGGAGAATACACCGGTATCCCGTTTGTTTCATTATGGCTGGCAGACATGCGGCTTTCCGATCTATGACGGTACAAAGACAACATATTATAAGTCAGGAGAGGATTGGTTTCCGGATTATCTGGCTGCCCTGCGCTCAGCAAAGCATTTCATCTTCATTGAGATGTTTATTATTGATAAAGGATCTGTCTGGGATGAAGTGCTGTCCATCCTGAAACAGAAGGCTGCAGCCGGTGTGGAAGTCAAACTGATCTATGATGATTTTGGCTGTGTGACCATGCCGCCGAACATGTATAAGAAGCTGAAAGCATATGGCATTGAAGCCTATCCGTTCAACCGCCTGCGGCCGACACTGATTGTGCAGATGAACAACCGCGACCACCGCAAGCTGACCATTGTTGACAATCAGATTGCCTTTACCGGCGGTGTCAATCTTTCTGATGAATATGTCAACCGGATTGTGCGTTTTGGCTACTGGCGCGACAGTGCCATCCGGGTGGAGGGTCCGGCCGTCTGGTCCATGACCTCCCAGTTTCTTGGCATGTACCACTATCTGTCTCGTGGCGATGAGAATGCGGATTACAGCCGCTACCATCTTGCATCAGAGCGCTTTGGCGTGAATGGGTTTGTGCAGCCCTATGCTGACTCACCGACGGATGGGGAATATGTAGGCATGACCGAACATCTGAACTTGATCAACCATGCCCGCCGCTATGTATATCTCAACACGCCGTATCTGCTGTTGAATGATGCCATTTCCAGGGCTTTGCAGACAGCCGCAAAGAATGGTGTGGATGTGCGTATCCTGACTCCGCACAAACCTGACAAGTGGCTGGTGTTTCAGGCAACCCGTTCCAATTATCTGGAACTGCTGCAGAGCGGTGTGAAGATTTATGAATTTACACCTGGCTTCAATCATTCCAAGGCGATTGTGGCAGATGATGAAATGGCAATTGTTGGTTCAGTCAATACAGATTTCCGCAGCTATTTCCTGCATTTTGAGGATGGCGTGCTGATGTGGCATACGGATGCGGTCATTGATGTACGAAAAGACTTCATGGAAGCAGTTTCCCAGTCACAGGAGATAACATCCTCCTATGTGCTTGCCCATACCAATGTATTTGTCCGTATTTTCCGCGGTATTCTGCATATGCTGATGCCGCTGGCATAACAAAGGAGAAGCGAAATGAAACAACGTATCGGTCTGGTTCTGGAAGGCGGTGGTGTCCGCGGTGCCTATACAGCAGGAGCACTTGCCTGGCTGCAGGACCATCAGATTCATTTTGATTACAGTGTCGGTATTTCATCGGGTGCAGCCTATCTTTGCTGCTATCTGTGCAATGATGAACATACCCCGAAGAACATGTCCACAATCTATGCGGCGGATCCGCATCTGGTCGGCATGTATGCACTGTTTCACTGCGGCTATTATGTTGACTATCGGAAAATCTTTGAAACCTATCTGCTTGGCAAAGAGCATATGTCCATCGCAAAAATCAAGGAAGAGAAACCGGATATGGAGATCGGAGCCTATGATCTCAACCAGGGAAAAACCATTTATTTCGGACCGGAAGACCTCGATGATCAACTGAATATTATCCGCGGTGCCTGTTCCCTGCCAGTGGCTTCACAGATTGTGGACTGGCATGGCTACCGGCTGCTGGATGGCGGCATTACCAAGATGATTCCGATTGAGCGTGCCATTGAAAAGGGATGCACGAAGTGTCTTGTGATCACAACCAAACCGGCGGATTATGTGCGTCCGGATTCAAGCAAGGCTGTCATCTGGCTGATGAAACACATGTATAAAGAATGTCCGCAGGTCGCAAAGGATTACAGTGTACGCAAGGCCAATTATTACAAACAGCGTAAAATCATCGATGACATGATTGCGCAGGGAAATGCGGTGAATATTCTGCCATCAGTGGATATCCATGTCTCCCGCTGGAAGGGAGATCATGAGAACTGCGTGAAGCTGTATGATCTTGGCTATCAGGATATGGAAACAAGAAAAGATGAAATTGATGCATTGATGAAGGAGGATCAGGATGAGTGAAAATGTATTGAAGGAAAGAAAAGATATGGATCCCCGCTATGAGTGGGATCTGACTACATTGTTTGCGGATGATGCGGCATGGGAGAAGGCATTTGCTGCATTGGACAAAGATATTGCCAAAGCTTCTTCTTTTGCAGGAACCTTGAAAGATGCGCAGCATATCAAGGAATGTCTGACATGGGAAACAGAGGTGAGCCGAAAGCTGGATGATGTGATCTGCTATGCATCACTGCGCCATTCAGAGGATTCCCGTGACCACATTGCCCAGTCCATGTACTCACGTGCTTTTGGCAAGTATGCCCAGCTGGCTGGTGCCCTCAGTTTCATTCAGCCGGAGATCCTTTCTCTGTCAGAAGCGCAGCTGGATGCTCTGGCAATGGATCCGCTGCTTGCGGATTATGCCTATATCATGCAGAAACTGATTCGTGAAAAGCCGCATACACTGTCTGCACCAGAAGAAAAAGTACTTTCTTCTTTGAGCGAGGCACTGCGTGCTTCTGGTGAAACGGCCGGTACACTGCAGGATGCCGATCTGCGTTTTGAACCTGCTGCAGATTCCAAAGGAAACATGCATGAAGTAACAGGTTCCTCATATATTCCGCTGCAGATGAGTACAGACCGTACTCTGCGCAAAAACAGTTTCATGTCCTATTACAATACATACCGCCATCATATCCATACATTTGCCTCTACTTATGCCGGCTGTGTCAGTGCAGCCACAGCCGAGGCAAAGCTGCGGGGATATGAAAGCTCCCGCCAGGCTTCGATGGCACGTGACAATATTCCGGTATCTGTCTATGACAATCTGATTAAAACCGTGCATGACAACATGGATGCCATGTACCGCTATGTAGCTCTGCGCAAGAAGATTCTTGGCGTGGATGAGCTGCATTACTATGATGTCTATGCACCGCTGTCCTCTGGCGATCAGTCATCCTATACCTACCAGCAGGCCCAGCAGATGGTGCTGGATGCCGTCAAGCCATTAGGAAAAGAATATGTCGATCGTGTTAAGGCGGCCTATAAAGACGGCTGGATTGATGTCTATCCCAATGTCGGCAAATCCGGCGGCGCCTATTCTTCCGGCACCTATGATTCCAATCCGTTTATCATGATGAACTTCACCGGCACTCTGGATTCGGTTTCTACGCTTGCCCATGAGATGGGCCATTCCCAGCATACATGGCTGACCCAGCACCATCAGCCGGCCCAGTATGCCGGCTACAGCCTGTTTGTGGCAGAAGTTGCCTCGACAGTCAATGAGAATCTGCTTATTGAACAATTGCTGCAGAACTGCCATGAACCAGCCAGAAGACTGGCACTGCTGAATCAGTATCTGGAAGGATTCAAGGGTACCGTATACCGTCAGACCATGTTTGCCGAGTTTGAAAAGGAAGCACATGCCATGAAGGAACGGGGCGAATCTCTGGATGCGGAATCTCTGAACAGCCTGTATAAGAATCTGGTGGCAGAGTACTTCGGCAAAGATCTTGTCATGGATGATGAAGTTGCCTATGAATGGGCAAGAATCCCGCATTTCTATTCCCCGTTCTATGTGTATGTCTATGCGACCGGCTATACAAGTGCCACTGCTCTTTCCGAAGCTATTCTGAAAGAAGGGGAGCCGGCCAGAAAGAAGTATCTGGAATTCCTTTCCATGGGCGGCAGTGCGGATCCGCTGGATGAGCTGCGCCATGGCGGTGTGGATCTGAGAACACCTGAGCCCATCCAGAAAGCACTGGATAAGTTCAGAAGAGTTCTGGATGATGCCGAAGCTACCTACGCCCAGCTGCAGAACAAGTAATCATGTATACAAAAAGCCGTTCAGTTGTCTGAACGGTTTTTCTCTGGAATCTGGATCTCTAATGGTTCATCAAGATGCTCGCTGACATATTTGCCATTCTTACGGCGCTGGCGTACACACTCTGTCAACAGATATTCAATCTGGCCATTGACCGAGCGGAAGTCATCTTCTGCCCAGGCGGCAATGGCATCATAGAGCTGTTCGGAAAGCCGCAGCGGAATCTGCTTTTTGTTCATCAATACAGGCTGCCTGTATTCACAATCGGCTGGGCATCATGATTGCCGCACAGCACAACGAGCAGGTTGGAAACCATGGCGGCTTTCCGTTCATCATCCAGTTCTACAAGCTTATTGTCATTGAGTTTCTGCAAAGCCAGTTCCACCATGCCAACGGCACCATCCACAATCATCTTGCGGGCATCAATGATGGCAGAAGCCTGCTGTCTCTGTAACATCACGGAGGCAATCTCCGGTGCATAGGCAAGATAGGTGATGCGCGCTTCCAGAATCTCAAGTCCGGCGGTATCTACTTTCTTCTGGATCTCCTTACGGATGCGCTCTGCCACAACCTCTGCCGAACCTCTCAGGCTGCCCTCATCAGGAATGCCATCACCGGTTGTGTCGACATTCTCTGCCACATCATACGGATAGATACGGACAATATCACGCAGGGCGGCATCACACTGCAGGGAAAGATATTCCTTGTAGTTATCAACGTTGAAGACTGCTTTGGCAGTATCTTTTACCTGCCAGATCACGGCAATGGAAATCTCCACCGGTGTACCAAGGCAGTCATTGATCTTCTGACGGCCATTGCTTAATGTCATTCTCTTCAGAGAAATTTTGCGGCCGCTACCAGCCTCTGCTTTTTCCTCTGCAGTCGGTGCTTTTTCACTCACATCTCCACTCTGTGCCAGATGGGTACGGGCTGCCGGATTGACACTCTGACAGAACGGATTGACAAAGTAGAAACCTGGTTCGCGGATGGTACCGATGTAGTCACCGAATAAGGTAAGCACAAGAGCTTCCTGCGGCTTAAGCACACGCAGACCGGGCATCACGATCAGACTGATCGTCCAGCCGGCGATGGCAATGATGGCAAAGACAATGTTTTTCTGCTGAATACCAATGATAAACAGAATGGTTGCCAGTGTTAACGCTGCAATGATGGCCAGCAGAACAGGCATGCCGAGTTTCTTTCTTGTGTAGATTTTCTCTTCCATACAATGTCTCCTTTTGATATCAAAAAGATATCATGATGAAATATACCTGTCAATAGAAAAAAGATCTCCTATTGCGGAGATCCGGAAGGTGATGCTGTGGTTTGTGCTGTCGATGACGGGCTGGCCGATACCGTGCTGGCTGGTGAGGCACTGGAGGTACCGGTACTGATGCCATTGGGCTTCAGGCTTTCATCATTCCATGGCGCTAAATACAAAGCATAATATTCATCATAGGTTAAACCGGATGCAGCAACTGCCTGGGCAATGTCTTTGCCGACATAACGGTAATGATCCGGTTCTGCCGTAAAGCCGGTAATGCTCTCTTTACCGGAAGGATAGCGCTCAATAAAGCCATACGATGCCGCATTCTGCTGGCACCACTGATATGCCTGGGTATCTGTAAAGTTCTTGTCACTTTCATAAGTGGAGGCAATATTGATGGCAAGACCGGTCTGGTGCTCGGAAGCACCTTCCTTGGCGGCATTTGCCTCGGCATAGCTTTCCCCATTGTACAAAGCAATCGTTTCCCAGGCACTCTTTTGATCATCAAAGGAACGATAGCCTAATACACCATAGAAATAGGCACCATCGCTGGCTGCAGCTGCACACATTTCCTGAAAGGCACTGGCTGCCTCAGAACGCATCTGCACATCCGCAATGGCATAGCTTTCATCCACATTCACAAGGTCACCCGGGACATAGTCTGCCGCAAGCAGGTTCTTCTTGTTGACAAGAACGGTCATTTCATCCGGGCTGGCAATCTGGGTTGTTTTGGCATAGTTGGTGATGTAGGAATTGCTCAGAGTAAAACTGGAAGCACTGTTTTTATCACGATTGGCTACGCAGTCATCAATGTAGGGCTGTTCATTGTACTGATAATCAAACACAAGCAGCGGTGTAATCTCCCAGGTGGAAAGATTCTGGAACAGATTCTGCAGCTGGTCGGTTTCATACCCTTTGTCTTCCAGCCGGCTGTACAGAAGGAAATCTTCCTCATCCGGCATATTGTTTTCTGACATCACCAGGTACAAAGACACATATTTCTGATTGAAGCTGTTGTTCAGAATCGCCTTTGCAAGACAGGGAGAATAATACTTGTTCTGCAGGATAAAACTCGTCAAACCTGAAGAGCGGATATGGGATATTTCCGTCTGGTTGTAGCCGAGGCTTTCCAGCTGTTTTTTCTGTCTGTAATCCGGAACGAAAACAATCGCCGCAATACCGATCACAATGGCAAGAAAGCCGATCAGCACGGATTTGCGGATATGTCTTCTTCTTTTCTTTCTGGGCTTAGGGTCCGGTTTCAGCGCATCCCAGTTAATCCGGTATCTTCTTCTTTTCTTTTTCATCATGCAATCTCAAATCCGTGCCAGTTTCCATTTCCCGGCACATCCCTGACGGTGATGATCTGTTTTGTAATGGGATGGGGAAAGGAGAGCTGCACGGCCCACAGGGCAATCTGACCGCGGCCGGGATGCGGGTTGTAGCGCTGATCATACAGCAGCGGCAGGCCTCTTGAAGCAAACTGCACCCTGATCTGATGCGGCCGTCCGGTGAAAAGATGAATCAATACAAGTGTTCTGCCGTTTTTCTTCTGCAGAACTTCATATTCCAGAGCACAGTACTTGCCATGTGCCTTGTCAGTCACAGAAACCATATTTGTACGGCTGTTTTTCTGCAGGTAATCTTCCAGCTTTCCATGATTCTGCTTTGGTACACCATCCAGCACGGCCAGATACTGTTTGTCCAGCTGATGGGTGCGCACTGCCTCAGAAAGCCGGGAGGCTGCTTTGGATGTTTTGGCAAAGACCATACAGCCGCCCACCGGCCGATCCAGCCGGTGTACTAAGCCAAGCCATACATTGCCTGGTTTCTGGTATTTTTCTTTGATATATGCCTTGCACAGCGTAACCATATCCATGTCATTGCTTTCATCCGCATTGACAGGCACATTGGCCGGCTTTTCTACGCACAGAACATGATTGTCTTCATACAAGACTTTCATTTTCTCTCCCATCTTGCATAGATGCCGCATGGCAGTACAAGGTCTGGCCTATGCTGCAGAGGAATGCCGATCTCACCGGTATCAATGGTGCCATCAGGATGTTTCGGCAGCACCATGGTCTGAAACATGTCTTTCAGCACCAGAGAGGAAAAGCCGGTTGTATAGGAATTGATCAGGAAGAACAGGGCATGATCATCCAGAATGTCCAGGCATGCTTTGAGTAAAGCCGTGACTTCCTTGTCAAACTTCCACATTTCGCCATTGGGGCCTCGGCCATAGCTGGGCGGATCCATCAGGATGCCATGATACGTTCTGCCCCGGCGCTTTTCACGCTCGACAAACTTCAGGCAGTCATCCACGATGAAGCGGATCTTATGATCCTGCAGATGGCAGAGATCCCGGTTTTCCATCGCCCACTGCACCATGCCCTTGGCTGCATCCACATGCACAACTTCTGCTGCACCAGCCTTTGCACAGGCCATGGTGGCACAGCCGGTATAGGCAAACAGATTCAATACCCGGATATTTTCCTCTTTATGTTCCTGAATGAGGCTGCTCATCCAGTCCCAGTTGACAGCCTGCTCCGGGAAAATACCCGTATGTTTAAATCCGGTCGGCGATACCTTGAAGGTCAGCCCATGGTAGTTGATCGTCCATTCCTGGGGCAGGTGCTTCCGGTATTCCCAGTTTCCGCCGCCCCTTTGTGAGCGGTGATAGATGGCATCTGCCTGATTCCAGGAAGGATCTCTGGTATCCTTTGGCCAGATGGCCTGGGGGTCCGGCCGGCGCAGCGTGATGCCTTTCCATGTCTCCAGTTTTTCCCCGTCACCGGCATCCAGGCATTGAAAATCTTTCCATTGATCCGCTAAATACAGCATGTTATCCTCTTCCTTTTGGGTGAATTATAGCATGAGCCAGGCATGCTTGTGTGATTGCGGGCCGTCAATGGTATAATTGACCAGCAGCGAAAACGGGAGTTATTTATCAATGAATACAGAGAGTCTGAACGAGAACCAGCGCAAAGCAGTGCTTTCCAATGCAAAACATCTGCGTATCATCGCCGGAGCAGGATCCGGCAAGACCAGGGTGCTGACCATGCATATTGTCCATCTGATCGAGGATGAGAAGGTATTCCCCCAGCATATTCTGGCCATTACCTTTACCAACAAGGCGGCCAATGAAATGAAGGACAGAGTCGCAAAGATGCTTGGCGAAGGACAGGCCAATCCTTTTATTTCGACCATCCATGCCCTGTGTGTACGGATTCTGCGTGAGGATATTGCCGTGATCGGCTGGCCGCGCAACTTTACGATTGTGGATGCGGAAGACCAGAAGTCCATCGTCAAGGATGCCTACAAGAAATTTGGCATTGATGGCACAAAGTATTCTACCGGAGCGATGCTTGCCTATATTTCCGCCAATAAGACCGAAGAAATTTCGGTGGACAGGGCAAAGGAAATGGCCGGCAGTGATCCGGATGAGAAGAACAAGGCACTTGTCTATGAATACTATGTGGAAGAACAGAATAAGATGTATGCTCTGGATTTTGATGATCTGATTGTCGAGACCGTGCGGCTGTTCCGGCAGTATCCGGAAGTGACAGCCAAGTGGCAGCGCCGTTTCCGCTATATTCTGGTCGATGAGTTTCAGGATATTGACCGCATGCAGTATGCTTTGATCCGTCAGCTGGCAGGGGAAGACAACAGCCTGCTCGTGGTCGGCGACCCGGACCAGACCATCTATACATGGCGCGGTGCCGATGTGAATATCATCATGAACTTCGAGAAGGATTTCCCGGATGCCGAGACGATCATTCTCAATGAGAACTATCGTTCCACGGATATGATCCTCAATGGTGCCAATGATGTCATCCGCCATAACCGCCACCGGGTAGAGAAACAATTGTTTACCCAGCATCACAGTGATCAGAAGATTACCCATTACAGTGCGGCCAGTGATGAATACCAGGCATTGTGGATTGCCGCCAAAGTCAAGGAACTGCATGCCAAGGGAAAGCCATATCATGATATGGCCGTTCTGTACCGTTCCAACTATTTGTCCCGTTCATTGGAAAAAGGCTTCCTGGATGAACGGATTCCTTACATCATTTATGGCGGCATCCGGTTCTATGACCGCCAGGAAGTCAAGGATGCATTAAGCTATCTGCGCCTTTGTGCCGGGGCAGATGATCTTGCCTTTACACGTGTGATCAACAAGCCGAAAAGAGGCATTGGCAACAAGACCCTGGACACGATCCGGGCACAGGCTGAAATGGATCAGACTTCGATGTATGAGACGGTGAAGCATCATCCGGATCTGCTCAAAGGAAAGACGAAAAATACGATTGCGTCGTTTGTGGCAATGGTAGAAAGCTGGAAGAAGTGGGCAGCCAGTCCGGATTACCAGCTGACCAAGCTGCTGGAACGGATTCTGGACCAGTCCGGCTATCGTTCTGCTCTGGAAGAAAGCAAGGAAACAGAACGCCTTGAGAACCTGAAGGAACTGATTGATGATGCCCGTGAGTTTACGGTGAATTATCCAGAGAGCTCACTGGATGAATATCTGCAGATGGTATCCTTGTATGGTGATCATGATCAGGTGGATCAGGCTGATTATGTACAGCTGATGACCGTGCATGCGGCCAAAGGACTGGAGTTTGATACCGTGTTTGTCAGTGATCTCAATGAGGGCATCTTCCCCAATGAAAGAGCCATGACAGACAGTGTGCGCGGTATTGAAGAAGAACGCCGGCTTGCCTATGTTGCCTTTACCAGGGCGAAAAACAAGCTGTATCTGACCGATGCCGGGGGCTTCTCATTCATGTTACAGACGGTGCGCACACCATCCCGTTTCATCCGTGAGATTGATTCCCAATGGATTGAACACATTGGATCATCCCATGCCCATACCGTGCTTTCCAATGACCGCAGCCATCTGCAGATCGAACAAAGCGATCATACGGAGACCTTTGCAGAACAGATGGAGCGGGCAAATGTGCCGCACTGGAAGAAGGGAGAGCGTGTTCTGCATCCCAAGTTCGGTGAAGGTTTTGTTGTGAAAACAGACGGCAATCTTGTCCAGATTGCCTTTGCCTATCCCTGGGGTGTCAAGAAGATTGCGGCAGGGTTCCCAGGATTGAAGAAAGTGAGCAGCCTGAAGAGCTAAGAACATGGAAGAAAATAAAATTGCACAGATGCAGGAAATGATCACCCGCCTGAATGATGCGGCCAATGCCTATTACAACGGCCAGGGCGAAGTGATGAGCGACTACGAATGGGATGCTTTGTTTGACAAGCTGCGGGCATTGGAGAATGAAACCGGTACGGTTCTGCCGGATTCTCCAACCCACAGAGTATCCGCCGATAGTACACCGGGTGAAAAGGAGCCGCATGAATTCCCGGCTTTGTCTCTTGCCAAGACCAAAAAAATTGAGGATCTGGTGAAATGGGCCGATGGCAGACCAATCTGGCTGTCATGGAAGCTGGATGGTTTGACATTGGTTGTGACGTATGACAATGGCAGACTGACAAAGGTGGTTACCCGTGGAGATGGCCATATCGGCACCAACATCACCCATCTTGCCGGTGCCATTCAGGGCATTGCCATGCGCATCAAAGAGAAGGGACATCTGGTGATCCGCGGTGAATGTGTGATCTCCTATGCCGATTTCAACCAGTTCATCATGGAATCCGGCGAGGATTATGCCAATCCCCGCAACCTGGCATCCGGCTCTTTGACACTGAAAGATGTGGATGAAGTACGCCGGCGCCATCTGCACTGGATTCCATTTACACTTGTATATACCGAACATGAAATTGTCTCCTGGGGAGACAGAATGGATTTTCTGAAGGAAAATGGCTTTGTCTGCGTCGATCATGAGTACATTGAGCATCCCGATCTTAAGACCATGCAGGCAGTCATCAGCAGATGGACAAAGAAAGTAACGGATCAGGAAAATCCGTATCCGGTGGATGGCCTTGTCATCGGCTATGATGATACAGCTTATGCGGCAACCGGTTCTGTGACCGGCCATCATGCGACAAGAGCAGGATTTGCCTTCAAATGGGCAGATGAATCTGCGGAAACAAAGCTGGATCATGTCGAGTGGTCCTGTGCTGCCAGCACAATTACGCCAGTGGCTGTCTTTGAGCCGGTGGATCTGGAAGGCACAGTTGTGCGCCGGGCTTCTTTATGCAACATCTCGGAATGTGAGCGGCTTGGCATCGGCGGCAAAGGCACAACCCTGGAAGTCATCAAGGCAAACAAGATTATTCCTAAAGTTATTCATGTCCGCCAGATTGAAGGCAAGCTGGATCTGCCGAAGGTATGTCCGGTATGCGGTGCCCCGACGGAGGTTCATGTATCACAGCTGAGCGGTACAAAGACGCTGCGCTGCACCAATCCTGACTGTGATGCAAAGAAGCTGCGCAAATATGCCCGCTTTGTATCCAAAGCCGGCATGGATATCGATGGTATTTCCGAGGCAACACTGAACCGCTTCATCAATGAAGGCTGGATCCACTGCAATGGTGATATTTACCGTCTTGGCACACATCATGATGAGATTGCCCAGCTGGATGGTTTTGGTGAAAAGAGTGCCGACAATATCCGTGATGCCATTGAGAAGGCAAAGACGGTAACGGACAGCCGGCTGATCTATGCCTTAAGCATTCCGCTGGTAGGACCGGATGTCGCCAACCGCTTGCTGCAGTATCAGCCATTCCATCAATTGATCCAGACGGCTGAAACAAGCAATGATCCATCGGTGTTTGCCCAGGTGGATGGTATTGGTCCGGAAAAGTCTGCGGCCTTTGTCAACTGGTTCCATGAGCAGAAGAATGTGAAAGATCTGCAGGACCTGTTATCCATCGTTACGGTAGAGGATACATCCCATACAGCCAGCGGTTCACTGTGCCAGGGTCTGACATTTGTGGTGACCGGTGATGTGCATCACTATAAAAACCGCAATGAGCTCAAGGCATATATTGCCTCTCAGGGCGGCAAGGTGACAGGCTCGGTATCTAAATCTACCAGCTATCTTATTAACAATGATGTCAACAGTACATCCAGTAAAAACCAGAAGGCCAAGCAGCTTGGCATTCCGATTCTTTCCGAGGATGACTTTATTGCCCGCTTTGGTACGCCTGGAATTTCCGGATAAATTGAAATGACAGGGAAATAAGGCTAAAATTGGACGCGTATTACAGAGGATTTAACAATGGAAGAGAAAAAAGACAGAGCATATTTCAAGAAGCTTGCCAATCAGCTGATGTTTGATCTGTCCGATGAGGAAGCCGATGCCATTGTGCAGGAGTTTTCAACATTGGAGAAGCAGATGAAGCTGCTGGATGCAGTGAATACGGATGGGGTAGAGGAAATGATCTATCCGTTTGAGGATGATACGCATTTTCTGCGCGATGATGTCGTATCCAATGTCATCAGTCAGGATGATGCGATGGCAAATGTAGACAAGAAGCTGGAAGGACATTTTGTCCTGCCGAAGGTGGTGAAATAATGATCCGGGAAATGGCAAAAGATAAAGCCGGTGCAAAAGAGCGCTGTGAGAAAGCCTATGAGATGGCACAGAAGCTGCAGCCGGAACTGAACGATGTCATTACGTTTGTGGATCCTGCCGATCAGCTTGCCCATCTGCCTGAGGAAGGTCTGATGCGCGGTGTGCCGATTGCCCTGAAGGACAATGTGAATACCAGGGGAATCCGTACAACCGCAGGATCACGAATTCTGAGCAATTATGTGCCGATCTATAATGCCACAATCGTGGATAAACTGAATGCGGCAGGTGCTGTGACCATTGCCAAGGCCAGCATGGATGAGCTGGCCATGGGTGGTACAAACCTGACCTGCTTTACAGGACCTGCCCACAATCCGTGGGATCCCAGAAGAATGACCGGTGGATCTTCCGGCGGCTCGGCTGCGCTTGTAGCCAGCAATGTGGTGCCGATGGCCATTGGTTCGGATACCGGTGACTCCATCCGCAAGCCGGCTGCTTACAACGGCATCGTCGGCGTCAAGCCGACCTATGGCCGCATCAGCCGCTATGGCATCATTCCGTATGCCAGCTCTCTGGACCATGTCGGCTACTTTACCCGCTCGATTGAGGATGCCTGCATTTCTCTGCAGGTACTGGCCGGCAGGGATGAGCGTGATATGACAAGTTCCGACCGTCCGGTACCGGATTACAGCAAACTGCTGAACAGTGACCTGCATGGCCGTAAAATTGCCATTATCGGCAACGTGGTGGAAAGCATTGCCAACAAGCATACCGTTTCCGTCTTCAATGACCTGATGGACAAGATGAGGGCAAAGGGAGCACAGGTGGATGTCTATCACTTTGATGATGCCCTGATGAAGGCAATTCTGCCAACTTACTTCATCATTGCCAACTGTGAGGCAACTTCCAATCACTCTAATCTTGATGGCATCCGTTTCGGTGTGCGTGAAGATGGTGCTGATATGAAGGAGATCATGACCAATTCCAGAACAAAGGGATTTGGACCATTGATTCGCAGACGTTTTGTCATTGGTTCTTATGGCCTGTTTGAAGAGAATCAGGAACGTTTGTTCCGCAAGGCACAGAAGGTCAGAAGACTGATTGTCAATGCTCTGAATGACTGCCTGAAGGAATATGACTGTGTGATTGCACCGGCCAGCGGCGATATTGCTCCGCTGATTGATGCCAGCAAGGATCAGGATCAGCTTTCAGATACATATATGGTGGCAGAGAACTACATGGCTATTGCCAATTTCTCCGGCTATCCGAGCATGACTGTGCCGATGGGCTTTGAGGATGGCTGCCCGCTGGGTGTCAACCTGACATGTCGTGCATGGGATGAAGAGACAATGTTTGATCTTGGCAAGGCAATCGAAGAGATTACAGGCTATTATGATCTGCATGCGGAGGTGAAATGATGGAATACAACGTGACCATAGGCATTGAGATCCACTGCCAGCTCAAGACCGATACCAAGATGTTCTCCGGTGCCCCGACATCCTTTGGCCGCAAGGCAAATACCTGCGTCAATGAAATTGACCTGGGTATGCCGGGTACGCTGCCGGAAGTAAACAAAGAAGCTGTGAAAAAAGCCATCATGGCATGCACAGCCTTCCATATGACCATTGATCCGCTTGTCAAGTTTGACCGGAAAAACTACTACTACAGTGATCTGGCCAAGGGTTTCCAGATCACCCAGCAGTTTCATCCGATCGGCAGAAACGGCTATGTCGTGATCAATACACCGCAGGGTGAAAAGAAGATCCGGATTGAAAGAATTCACATGGAGGAAGATACCGCCAAGCAGTATCATCTTTCCAAGGTATCTCTGCTGGATTTCAACCGTGCTGATACACCATTGATTGAGATTGTTTCCAAGCCGGATATGACCAACGGCCAGGAAGCTGAGGCATATGTGGAAGCACTGCGGCAGACGCTGTATTACATCGGTGTTTCTGACTGCAAGATGGAAGAAGGATCGATGCGCTGCGATGTCAACGTCTCCATTGCACCAAAGGATGCAGATCATCTTGGCACCAAGAACGAGATCAAGAACATCAACTCGATTTCCAATATTGGCAAAGCGGTTGACTATGAAGTAGAACGTCAGAAGAAGCTGCTGGAGGCTGGTGAGGTTGTCCATCAGGAGACAAGACGTTTCGATGACAAGACCGGCACAACCATTCTGATGCGCCGCAAGGAAGGCAACGTGGACTATAAGTTCTTCCCGGAGCCGAATATCTTCCCGATCCGCCTGGATCCCAAGTGGATTGCAGATATTCAGGCCCATATGCCGGAACTGCCGGAGGCAAGACGTGCCAGATATCAGAAAGAATATGGCCTGAGTGACCATGACATTGACATTCTCATTGCCAATAAGGAAATGTCTGAGTTCTTTGAAGAGACAATGAAGTATGCCAAGAATGCCAAGGCTGTATGCAACTGGCTGCTGTCAGATATCAGTGCATGGCTGAACAAGCATGAAAAGACCATTGACAACTGTGATCTTAAGCCGCAGAATCTGGCAAAGCTGGTATCCTTGATAGATGACGGCGAGGTTTCCAATGCCCAGGCCAAGAAACTGGTTGATGATCTGATGGCAGGCAAGGATCCAAAGAAGTCTGCAGAAGAGAAGGGGCTGCGTCAGGTATCTGATACCGGTGCCATTGAGAAGATGGTCAATGAAGTACTGGATGCCAATCCACAGGCTATTGAAGACTTCAAGAACGGCAAGGACCGTGCCGTTGGCTTCCTGGTCGGACAGGTGATGAAGAAATCATGCGGTCAGGCAAATCCTGGCATGGTAAATAAGATGGTCAGGGATGCACTGAAAGGCCGGATCTGATAAGATACTGGTTGTAAAAATAAATACAGCAATTCACAACGAGAAGGAATATGAAGCAAACGAACAACAAAGCAAATCGTAATATCAAGAAAAGCCACAGAAGCAGACGTACCGTCGCTGTCTTCTGGATCTGTCTGATCCTGGTGCTGGCACCAATTGTGGTGCTGGGCTGGGTCCTGTTCTCATCCGCGATGGATACAGGTTCACCAGTCTTTGGCAATCGGTATGAAGGGGATCTGGATCCTTCGATTACCAAGAGTGATCTCAAGACAGTGGATGAAAAGGTAGCGGCATTGGATGGCGTACAGGCTGAGTTCAGCAATCTAGCTTCGGCAACACTGCGTGTCTATGCCCAGATCTCACAGGATGCCACTGCAGATGACGCTACTGCAAAAGCCCAGGAAATCTATTCCACCATCAGTGAAGTGCTGGATCCGTCCGTCTACTTTACCCAGGCAGATGGCAAGAAGATGTATGATCTTGAAATTCATGTCTATAACATGGATTCCAGTCAGGACCGCACATCCGATGCCTTTGTCTATGTCATTGATACCAAGACATCTTCCATGACTGATCCGGAATGCCAGACGGTTTCTGAGGCAAGGTATCCTGAACTGGCGGAACAGCTCAGACAGGATGTTGAAAACAGAAAGGCAGCAGAGGCTGCCGCATCTGCTTCACCGCAGGCAACTGCAGCCGCATCCGCAGATGCCGGTACGACGGATAACACGGAGGGACAATAAGAAAGAGGCACAGCCTCTTTTTTCTTAAGAGCTTATGAAAAAGAATGATACTTTTACCGCAGTGTGCAGCGGCTACAACGGCGATGGGGCCGGGGTTGTGCGCAATGATGACTTTGTCTTCTTCGTGCCCGGACTTCTCAGAGGCGAGGAAGCAGAGATCGGCATCACAGCCCTGAAAAAGACATATGGCTTTGGCCGTATTGTCAGACTGATCAAGCCTTCCAGCCATAGAGTCAAGCCGATCTGTGATGTATACAAACGGTGCGGCGGCTGTCAGCTGATGCATATGGACCATGAAGAACAGTGTTACTTCAAGGAAGAAAAAGTGAAGATGTGTTTCCGCCAGAATGCCGGCATCGAAATCGAGCCGGAGCATATTATGACGGCTGAACCATACTTCAACTACCGGAACAAAGTGCAGATTCCGGTGCAGGTGAATCATGGAACCATTGAAATGGGCTTCTATCAGCCCCATACCAATACCATCATTCCCTTTACAACCTGTTATGCCGAAAGCGAACTTTCCAACCAGATCGTCAATACACTGCATACTCTTTTTGCAAAATATCACTGTGCCAGTGCCATGCGGCATGTCTTGATCAAACATGCCCATGTGACCGGAGAGGTGATGGTGGTCTTCATTGTCAGGGAATATCCTTTTGAAGGAAAAGAAGAACTGTGCCAGGAACTGTTAAAACAATATCCGCAGATCAAAAGTCTGTCTGTCATCGTAAACAAGCGTACTGACAATGTCATCCTGGATGGTAAGGAAATCCTTCTGGCAGGCAATCCCTGGATTGAAGAAGAACTGCTTGGATGCCGGTTCCGGATTTCAGCACGCTCCTTCTATCAAATCAATCCCTATACAACACCGCTGCTGTACCAGACAGCCATCGATTCTGCAAAGCTGACCAAAAATGATGTGCTGGTCGATCTGTACTGCGGCACCGGTACCATGGGCATCATTGCCGCAAAGTACTGTAAGAAGGTCTATGGCATAGAGATTGTACCGGATGCCATCAAAGATGCCAGAAAGAACGCCGAAATTAACAACGTTGAGAATATTGAATTCGTCAACGCCGATGCTGGTCAGGGTGCCCAGAGAATCATCCGTTCCAAGCTGAAAGTAGATGCCATGATTGTGGATCCGCCCCGCAAGGGATGCTCAAAAGATACCCTGGATGCCATGGTCAAGATCGCACCAAAGAGGCTTGTCTATGTTTCCTGTGATCCGGCCACACTGGCAAGAGATACGGCATATCTGACTAAGTGTGGGTATGAGTTAAAAAGTATAAAGCCTTTTGATATGTTTCCCAACACAAACCACGTCGAGACCGTAGTATTGATGTCAAGGCGCAGGGACTGAAGTGTAAAAGAACCCGGTAATCAAGCCATTTTCGGGATTCGTGTTGTTCAGGACGGCTTAGAGATTACCGGCATGAAGCACTCTGCGGGAACTTATCAAACATGCCTTTCTCTTAGGGTTGAGACTCGCGATTGGATATTCGATAGGTTGTGACTTGTGATTGGATGTAGTGTTCAGGTTGGATGTCAAGATGGCTGATATGATTTTGCCCAAGGAGGTCAGACATGAAAAGAGAGACAGCGATAATCATCGTGTTGCTGATTGGAATTGCGATGGCGATTCTTTGGAGCTTTGTTTTTGTGAATGTGCTTCACAGTATGGCAGGAATCGGAGTCGGCGTTTGCTTCGGCATTGCCTTTGCTGCCTCGACAGGTGTGATTCTCCACAGTAAAAAGAATAAAAAGTAGCCAACATATTTCATGTAGAAGATAAAAAGAGAGCAGGCCGCTCTGGGAGACAATCCCATGAGCGAGCCTGCTCTTATTCGTTGATGTCGATGGCGAGTCCGGATTTGAACCGGACGGTGAAGTGGTCGTCGTAGACGGTGATCTGCTGGATGAGCTTTCGGACAAGGCTTTCGTCGAATTCTGTGATTTCGGCCTGCTGCTTTCCGATGAATTCCTGCAGCTCGGCGATGCGCTTCTGCGTCTCCTCGCGGCTGCGGGTATCGGCTTCGGCCTGTGATTTCTGCTCCCGCAGCCGGAAGATTTCATCGGCGATGGCGTCGTAGTCCTGCTTGTTGTTGGCTTTGCGGATGAGTTCCTTCTGTAGCTCGTCGAGCCGTGCCTGAATGCCGTCCGGGCTCATCGTGTCGGCGGTGGTTATCGTTTTGGCAATGTTCTCCTGCATCTGCCGGATGAAGCCGTCCCTGTCGGTGAGAATCAGGTTAAACGCCTTGACCGTGACCTCCTGCAGAAGGTCTTCCTTGACGGTTCGGCTGGTGCAGTTCATGGTTGCGCGGCTGGGTTCAAGGCGGCTGATGCATCGCCAGACAATGCTTTTGCAGCCGTGGTTGTTCCAGTGGACGCGCCGGTAAAGCTCGCCGCATTCGCCGCAGACGACCATCTGTGAGAAGCAGTTGTTGCCGGAGTAGATGCGCTTCTGTCCGTTCGGCCCGGTGTGAACCTTCCTGCGCCGCACAAGCTCGGCCTGCACCTGCATGAAGATGTCCTTCGGAATGATGGCCTCATGATCGTCTTCCACATAGTACTGCGGCAGGGCTCCGGTGTTGCGTACGCGTTTCTTGGTGAGGAAGTCCGTGGTCACGGTTTTCTGCAGCAGGGCATCTCCCATGTATTTCTCATTTCGCAGGATCTTGTTGATGGTGGAGTCGTACCATTTTGTCTTTCCCGCGCCGGTGAGGATGCCGTCCTTCTCCAGCCCTTCGGCGATCCTCTTCATGGAAAGACCTTCGAGGTACTCCCGGTAGATGCGCTTGACGACCTCCGCCTGCTCCGGGTCGATGACGAGGTGGCCGTCGCTGTCCTTGGTGTATCCGAGGAAGTGGTTGTGGTTGACCTGCACCTTGCCCTGCTGGTAGCGGTACTGGAGCCCGAGCTTCACGTTCTGCGAAAGCGACTGCGATTCCTGCTGCGCGAGGCTCGCCATGATGGTGATTAGGACCTCGCCCTTGGAGTCCATCGTATTGATGGATTCCTTTTCGAACCATACCGCGATGTTCTTGTCCTTGAGGAGCCGGATGTACTTGAGGCAGTCGAGCGTGTTGCGGGCGAAGCGGCTGATGCTCTTGGTGATGACCATGTCGATGTTCCCGGCCATGCATTCGTCGATCATGCGGTTGAACTCGTCACGCTTCTTCGTGTTTGTGCCGCTGATTCCATCGTCGGCGAAGATTCCGGCAAGCTCCCATTCCGGGTGGCTTTTGATGTACTCCGTGTAGTGGGAGACCTGCGTTTCGTAGCTGGTTTCCTGTTCGTCCGAATCAGTGCTGACGCGGCAGTATGCCGCCACGCGTAGCTTCGGCTGCTCGGCTTGCTTGACGTTGTTTCCGACCTGCCGTCTGGCAGGGATGATTGTCACGTTTGCCATCACTGCGCCTCACTTTCAATCAGGCTGTACAGGTATTCCGCCTGCTGCTTTGTGTCGTCATAGGCCTGCTCGGGAGCGGCCAGCTTGAAATGGGTCGGCGGTTTTCGTGTGTCCGGCGACTGCTTTTTTCTGTTCGTCCGTCCGAGCTTCTCTGCCCGGTGCAGGCGTTCGGCTTGTGCTTTGTCGTAGGTTTGCTGGTCGATGATGGCGGGGTAGTAGTCGTCTCCGAGGTAGTGTCTGTTTTCGAGCAGGCGCTTTGCCGAGCCGTGCCAGGTCTGGATTCCCGCTTCGTGTGCAGCCTTGGCAAGCGCCATGCCATCAAGGTAGTTTTTGTAGAGGTTTCTTATCTGCTGGGCTTTCTCTTTATCGATGACCGCTTTGCCGTTTTCGATTCTGTATCCGTATGGTGTGTGTCCCATGTTTTTCACATCCTTTCCGTGAGCGTGAGCCCGCATTTGAGCTGGAATACTGCCTCGTGCCGTGAGCGAATGACAATACGTTCAACGAACCGTGTAAAAAGCCGGTCGTCGAAGTATTCCAGCATCGAGCTTTTCTCGGTGAAGTGCAGCAGATCCTCTGCATGCATCAGAGCTGTGGCTTCACTGCTTGTCGTGTTCTGCAGGGCGTCTATCTGTTTTCGAATGCCATCGGCCTGCGAGAGAAGCTCGGCTGTTTGCTGGCTGTAGATCACTTGGTCGATGAATCCCTGCGCCATGAGCTTCGTGAGCGTCTTGCGTTTGTCGGCATTCTCGGCAAGGCTTGTTTCAAGCTGCTGTATTCGGCTGAGTGTCTGGCTCGTAGAATTCCGCTTCAAACTTTCCGCATATGGCTTGAGGATCAGCCGGTGCACAAAGATGAGCTTGTTCATCATGGTCATGAATGCGAGCTTGAGGTCGCTGTCCCGGATGAAGAGCATGGAGCATTTGCTCTTGTCGGCGAGATGCGTCTTGCAGCTCCATGCCGCGTAGCTTCCGTCTGTTGTGTAGTTGATGCGCCGCTTGAATGTTGCGCCGCACTCGCCGCAGATGATTCTGCCGGAGAATGCGTAGCGGTTCTGGTACTTTTCATCGCCCTTGCTGATATTCTTCTCATCAGCCCGCTGCGAGATGAGCTTTTGCGCGGCTTCCCAGTCCTCGCGGCTGACGATCGGCTCGTGATGATTCTGCTGCAGGTACTGTGTTTGTTCACCGTGGTTCAGGTGCCGCTTGTAGGCTGAATCCGACCATGTCTTCTGGTAAAGGCAGTCGCCGCAGTATTTCTCGTTTGCGATCATCCCGCGGATTCCTGACGGGCTCCAGCGCCCGCCTCGCTTCGTCGGGATCTGCTCCCGGTTGAGCTCCGCGGCAATGGCAGCGGTACCCTTTCCGGCAAGTGTCTCTGAGAAGATACGGCGGACAATCTGCGCCTGCTCCGGGTTAATGGTCATCGTCTCGCCGTCCCAGTCGTAGCCGTATGGCGGATAGCTTATCTTGAACGTGCCGTTCTCGAACCGTTTTTTGATGCTCCATTTGCTGTTCAGGCTGATGGAAAGGGATTCGTCTGCTGCCATGCTGGAGAGGATGGAGAGGAACAGTTCGCTTTCCATCGAACCGGTGTTGATGTTTTCCTTTTCGAACCAGATGGGAATATTCAGCTCGAGGAGCTTTCGGACGAGTTCAAGACAGTCGGTGGTGTTGCGTGAGAATCGGCTGATGCTCTTGGTGATGACCATGTCGATCTTCCCGGCCTTGCAGTCCTGCATGAGCCGTTCAAGCTCCGGACGTCTGGATTTGCCGGTGCCGCTGATGCCCTCGTCGTAGTAGATCCCGGCGAACCGCCAGTCGTCACGAGAGGTGATGTAGCTTTCATAGTGCGTCTTCTGTGTTTCAAGGCTTTCAAGCTGTTCGTCCGAGTCCGTGGAGACGCGGCAGTAGGCGGCAACACGCAGCTTCTTTGACTCTGTTTTTCCCCTGTTTGCCTGTTCGATTCTTGTGATTTTCTTCAATTGGCCTGCCTCCTTGTCAGTGTCTATCAATCACTCTGTTTCGGACACATAGCAAGAAGTTTTCGGATATATTTCCGCAAACAAGGGAGAGAAAGTTTCGCGGTTGATGTCGCATAATTTGTTGAATTCGTCATCGGAAATAAGGCCTGAATCAAGCATGCATCTGGCAGTCCTCTGCGCCCGCTGATAGTCGAGATCACTGCGGATGCGCTCGTCCGTGTAGTAGTTCTTTTCCTCCGTCATGATGTTTCGCCTCCTGCTTTCCACTGGAGGCTGGAGACCTATTTTGACGAAGCGAAAACGAAAAAAGGCCCACCGGCAATCCCGTATAAAGGAATACCAGTGGGCCAGAGGAGATGATGTGGTTATTTCACGCGAATCCGCCATCCGACCTGGATGAGGTTCACGTTCTTTATAAGCGAGCTGTTCAGCTTCTGGATTGCGGAAACGGTCGTGCCGTACTTTTTCGCGATGCCGGAGAGCGTGTCTCCCTTCTGAATCGTGTAGTAAGTCGCGGTCGATTTCTTACCGGAAGAGCCGAGCTTCTCGTTGACCTTGGCCTGCACGGCGGCATAGTCATATCCGGCTGCGGTCAGGCGGTTCTTGCGGTCAGAGCCATTGCCCCATTTCCCGGCGATGACCTCGGCTGCAATCTCATCCACAGATTTCTTTGCTGTCGTCGTGATGGTGGACGCTGCGCTCTTGCCATAGCCGTTGAATCCGCCGTTTCTGATCGTGGTTGGAAAGTCGATGTAGGAGTAGTCCATGTCGACGTTCCCGCCGATGCCGCTGACCTTGCCTTTGGACGAATACTGCCAGACGCCGTAAGCGCCG